>JALYMB010000067.1 GCA_030773935.1 Actinomycetota bacterium
CGCCGGTACAGTCCCGTGATGCCGTTCGCGCCCTCGGATCCGGCGTTCGTCGCCGATCCCTACCCCGCGTACGCCGAGCTCCGACGTGACGCACCCGTGCATCACGACGAGGCCAGCGACCACTGGCTCGTCTCCCGCCACGCCGACGTGAGGGCCCTGCTTCGCGACCGCCGCCTGGGCCGCACGTACCTGCACGTGGCCACCGACCAGGAGATGGGCCACCCTTCCGACGTCGCGTGGCACGAACCGTTCTGGCATCTGATCCGTAGCGGGATCCTGGATATGGAACCGCCGGATCACACCCGCGTCCGTCGGTTGGTGGCGAAGGCGTTCACACCGAAGTTCGTCGAGGATCTGCGGCCACGCGTCGTCGGGATCGTCGACGGGCTCGTGGACGGCGTGGCCGGAGCCGGCGAGTTCGACCTGCTGCCGACGGTGGCCGAGCCGTTGCCGGTCACCGTGATCGCGGAGATGCTCGGCGTGCCCGAGGCCGACCGCCACAACCTGCGCCCATGGTCGGCGGACATCTGCAAGATGTACGAGCTGGCTCCCTCCGAGGAGTCCCAGCGCGACGCGGTGCGCGCGAGCGGCGAGTTCTCCGAATACCTGCGCGCGCTGAGCCGAGAGCGTCGCGCCCGCCCCGGCGACGATCTCATCTCGGCGCTGGCGCAGGTGGTGGACGAGGGCGACACGCTCACCGAGGACGAGCTGATCGGCACGTGCGTGCTGGTGCTGAACGCCGGTCACGAGGCGACCGTGAACGTCACGGTCAACGGTTGGTGGGGGCTGTTCCGACACCCGGACCAGCTCGCGCGCCTGCGGGCCGACCACTCGCTCATCCCGACGGCCGTCGAGGAGCTGATGCGCTTCGACACCCCCTTGCAGATGTTCGAGCGTTGGGTGCTGGAGCCGATCGACGTGCGAGGTGTCGCGATCCCCCGCGGCGCGGAGCTGGGCCTGCTGTTCGGCAGCGCGAACCACGATCCCGGTGTCTTCGACCGGCCCGACACGATGGACGTGGGTCGCGAACCGAATCCGCACCTGTCGTTCGGGGCGGGCATCCATTTCTGCCTCGGTGCGCCGCTCGCGCGGATCGAGCTGCAGACGTCCTTCCTCGCGTTGCTGCGGCGCTTCCCCCGTATAGAACTCGTGGAGGAGCCTCGGTGGAAGCCCACCTACATCATCCGCGGCCTCGAGGGGCTGCGCGTGCGCGTCTAGAGACTCAGCCCACGTCGGGTCGCACGGGAGCCACGCCGTCTCCGGGCGCGACCCCCGACTCGGTGTCGGGCTCAACCGAGTAGCGCTCCATCGACACGATGCGGTGCCAGGGCACGGAGAGCTTCTGCGTCACCAGATCGCCGGCATCCGCGTCCACGTGACGATCGAGCAGCATCGTCGCCGCATAGGGGCTCGACTCGAACCGGTCGGCGGAAACGTCCAGGGTCTGCCCGTCCGGCGTGCCGTCGTCCACGACCACGCGGGCCCTCAGGCGCACCCCGTCCCGAAGCCGGTCCCCCGCGGCCGCGTCCTGACGCATGATCAGGTCATATTCGTGGACCCGGTGCCAGGGGATGAAGACCGTCCCCACCTGCACGCCCCGCTCACCGGCCTCGAACTCGGCCGAGGGCACCTCGAGGGAGACTCGTCCCTTTCCAGGCACGTCCCGGTACTCCACCCGCACCATGACGTGCGTCTGCTGCATCCCGAAATCCAGAGCCGGCATGGTTTTCCTCCTCCTCCGCGCGGTCACCCTACGATGGCTCCGGGGAGCGGGGAACCCGCCGAACGGCTAGGACCCCTATCCTGAACGGATGACCCTCCATCGGGTGACCGGGTCCCTCGAAGGGCTCGTGGCCCCGGTCGTGGTGGCCGCGTTCGACGGATGGATCGACGCCGCGGGCGCCGCCACCGGCTGCGCGAACCAGCTTGCGCTGGGCGGCGACACCGTTGTGGCGTTCGACTCCGACGTACTCACCGACTACCGCTCCCGCCGGCCCGTCCTGGACGTGATCGACGGCGTGTTGAACCAGATCGCGTGGCCGCAGCTGTCGATCCGGCGTCGCCGTGTGAGCGAGCGCGACCTGCTGGTGCTGGTGGGTCCGGAGCCCGACTTCCGGTGGCGCGAGCTGGGCGAGGACATGACGGAACTCGCGCTGGGGCTCGGCGTGGCGGAGTGGGTGACGCTCGGCGCGATCCCCGCGGCCGTGCCGCACACGCGCGCCACGAACGTGTTCGCGACCGCATCCGCGCCCGGCCTCCTTCGCCACGAGGTGGAGCAGGGGCCCCAGGGACTCCTGCGCGTGCCCTCGGCCGCGCTGTCGGCGATCGAGCTGTCGGTGATGGGCGCCGGGATCTCGTGCGTCGGGTTCTACGCGCAGGTGCCGCACTACGTGGGAGGGCCGTTCGCGTCGGGCTCGATCGCGCTGCTGGAGCAGGTCGAACGCCATCTGGGGGTCGAGGTCGGCCTCGGCTCCCTGCCCGAGGACGCCCTGGCCCAGCGGGGACGGCTGGACGCCGCCGTCGAGGGCGACCCCACAACGAAGGCCTACGTCGACCAGCTGGAGGCCGGCTTCGGGGAGGAGCGGATCCCGTCCGGAGACGAGCTGGGTGCAGAGATCGAGCGGTTCCTCCGCGATGCGGATGGCGGCGAGCCCGGGCGGTCGCCGACATGAGCCGTTCGGCCCTCGCCGAGCGAAGCCATCACGCCCGAGTCGATCATGCAGGGAGGAGGTTGGCCGATGTCGAAGATCCCGCCGGCCGCATGGCAGGACCCCGAGGCCTTTGAGCCCGACGAGGTTCGCGAGGCGGAGACCGAGCCCGACAAGGGGGTCGCAGCGGAGACCGAGCCTGACGACGGCTCGTTCAAGGAGATCGCCGAGGAGCAGGACGAGGCGGTTGAGGACCCCGAGGAGGACTGACCTCCTGCGGTCCGTGACGCTCCGATAGCATCGGGCGCCATGGAGGCGCCCACCCCACGAACACAGGTCAGGCGGCACCCCGAGCGGGGCGCGTACGACCCCGAGGTCGTGAACGCGATCCTCGACGAGGCGCTGATCTGCCACCTCGCGTACGTGGCCGACGACGGGTCGCCGCGGGTGATCCCCACGATCCATACGCGCGCCGGCGACACGCTGTACCTTCACGGCTCGGCGGCCAGCCGCACGATGCGCGCAACGAAGACCGGTCTCGAGGTCGCCGTCGTCGCCACGATCGTGGACGGCCTCGTGCTGTCGCGGTCGGCCGCCAACCACTCTATGAACTACCGCTCCGTGGTCGTGTACGGGACCGCGCGCGAGGTGACCGACCCCGGCGAGCTCCTGGTCGTCGCGCGCTCGATCGTCGAGCACGTCATCCCCGGACGATCCGATCACGTGCGTATGCCGAACGACGGCGAGAACAAGGAGACGACGATGCTGGCGGTGCCGCTCACCGAGGCGTCGGCGAAGATCCGCATCGGCCCGCCCCTCGACGACGAGGCCGACCTCGCCAGCCCCGTCTGGGCCGGCGTGCTGCCGGTGTCGCTCGCCACGGGCGTGCCGATCCCCGACGGCGAGCCGCGTGACCTCCCAGAGCACGTGAGCCACTACCGACGCCCCGGCGACGCTGGGTGAGCGCTCCGCCGCGCGGCACGCTCCGCCGCAACGTCCGCGAGATGCCGCGCACGGTCTGGATCCTCTTCGGTTGCACGTTCATCAACCGCTTCGGCACGTTCGTCCTGCCCTTCCTGGTGCTGTACCTGCGGGACCTGGGCTACTCGGCCCCGCAGGGCGGCATCGCCGTGGCCATGTACGGCGTCGGCGGGATCTGCGCGGTGGGCATCGGCGGCCTGCTCGCCGACCGGATCGGCCGGCGGAACTCCGTGGCCCTGTCGATGTTCGGCTCGGCCATCACGACGCTTGCGCTGTCCCAGGCGCACACGCTCGGATCGATCCTGCCGCTCACGGCGCTCGTGGGTCTGTTCGCCGAGTCGTACCGGCCCGCCGCCTCGGCGCTGATCGCCGACTACGTCCCACCCGAACGGCGTGTGACCGCGTTCGCGCTGAACCGGCTTGCGGTGAACCTGGGCTGGGCGTTCGGGCCGGCGCTCGGCGGCATCATGGCCTCGAGATCGTTCTTCATCCTGTTCGCCGCCGACGCCGCCACCTCGGCCGCGTACGCCGTGATCGCCCTGGTGGCGCTGCCGCACGGCGTGCGGAGCGGCCGCGAGGCCGAACGTCGCGGCGAGGCCACCCGGTCGGTGCTGGCCGACCCCGGCTTCCTGCTGTTCCTGGCCTCGATCTTCTTCGCGGCGATGCTGTACATGCAATCGGCGACGACGTTCGCGTTGCAGGTGCGCGCGCAGGGGTTCTCGAACGAGACCTACGGACTGCTGCTCTCGCTGAACGGGCTGATCGTGGTGCTGTTCGAGCTGCCGCTCAGCGCGTTCACGCAACGGCACCCCACCGCGAGGATGGTCGCGCTCGGCGCGTTCCTGGTGGGGCTCGGCTTCTTCCTCGTCGGCTGGTCGCACACCCTGCTCGCGTTGGTGGCATGCACCGCCATCTTCACGTTCGGGGAGATCTTCGAGTCACCTCCGGCCGCGGTGTTCGTGGCGAACCGATCGCCCCACCACCTTCGCGGGCGCTACCAGGCCGCCTTCGGCACGATGTTCGGCTTGGCGGCGATCGTCGGCCCGATCGCCGGGACCGCGGCGTTCCACGCCGAGCCGGAGCTGTTGTGGGGCGGGTGCGGTGTGGTCGGGCTGATCGCGGCAGCCCTCGCGCTGGCGGCGGGCCGCCGGCCGGTGCCGGACGTCGTCCTCGAGGGCCCCCCGCACTGAGCCCGGGGGCGTGGTAGACCTTCGCCCGTGCGAACATCTCTGGTGCGCGTGGCAGCGGCGTAGGCGTGGGTTCGCGGATCCGCAGCATCGGACATCTGGCCTTCGGCGTCGGCACCGTGTTGGGAACCGCGGCGCTCGCCCGGCGACCCGTCACGCCCGCCGAGATCCGGATCTTCCGGATGACGAACGGGCTGCCCGACGAGGCCTACCCGGTGATCTGGGTGCCGATGCAGTACGGCACGTTGGGAACCGTGCCGGCGACCGCCGTCCTCGCCCTCGCTCGCCGCCGGCCTCGCCTCGCCCTGGCGATCGGCGTCGGTGGGACAGCCGCGTGGGTCCTGGCGAAGGCGGCGAAGCCGATCGTGGGACGCGGCCGCCCGGCGAACGTTCTGGAGAACGTCTCGGTGCGAGGAGCGGAGAAGGGCGATCGGGGCTTCCCCTCCGGCCACGCCGCCGTCTCCACGGCCCTCACGGTCGTGGCGTGGCCCTATGCGTCGAACGGGCAGCGGGCGGCGCTCCTGGCCCTCGCCGGGTTCGTGCCGTTCGCCCGGCTGTACGTGGCCGCCCATCTCCCGCTCGATGTGGTGGGCGGTTCCGCGCTCGGTCTCGCGATCGGCAGCGCCGTCAACCTCGCGATCCCCGTGCGCAGGCGCACCTAGCCGACGTGTGCATCGGACCCGGGCGCCTCTGCCGCGACACCGACGATCAGGCTCGCGGCGCCGCCGACGATCAGACCGAGACCGACACCGCCGACGACGTCGAGCGTCACGTGGGCCCCGAGGTAGATGCGGGCGAACGAGACGAGGGCAACGACGGCCCACGGGAGGATGCGCCACCGACCTCGCACATACGGCGTCACGACCCAGGCGAGGCCGGTGAGCAGGACGACGTGGCCCGAGACGAAGGAGGCCCCGCTCTTCGGCGTGTCGCCCCGCACGATCGCATCGAGGATCGTCGTGCCCGGGCGCGAGCGTTGAACCAGGTGCCAGACGATCCGTTCAGCAACCAGCTTCCCTGCCGTCACCAGCAGACACGCGAGAGCGAGGTGCCAACGGCGCAGCACCGCGGAGATCGCGGCGACGATCGGGCCCACCACGAGGATCCCCAGCAGCTGCGCCGCGCGCATCGCCGGCGAGAGGGCGTCTGGAAGGCGGTTGATCGCGTGGAAGATCGCGAGCTCGATCGGTCCGACCGTTCCGCTGCGAGCTACGAGGCCGCAGGGAACGACGATGGCGAGACCGACGAGCACGACGACGGCATCGGTGGGCCGCCTGACCACACGAGCCGGCACCGAGATCGACCCCTCAGCGTCGCCGGCTCGAGGGGCCGACGGACCCCATGGTTGCGAGCACCAGTGCCACGAGCGCCGTCACGAAGATCGTGGTGATCCGGGGAACACTGCCGTAGGCCTTGCAGGCGGCGTCGGAGACGGTCGGACAGGCCCCATCGTCGTGCGGCACCACGAGGAACGCCACGGCCAGCCCGACGACCAGAACACCCAGCGCGGACGCGTGCCAGCGGTTCACGAGCCGAGGCTACTGCACGTACCCCTCGACGACGGACTCGGAGCGGACCTCGGCAGCGTTCGGGTCCATGCCGGCAGCTCGGCGAGCTCGTCGCTGGTGAAGCAGGTCCCAGCATTGATCCAGCCGCACCTCCAGATCCTTCAGCCGGTCCCGGTCGGCGTCGCTAGCCTCGCCACGGGCCTCCCTCTGGAACAGCTCGTGCTCCTCGTTCGCCAGCTCGTTGATCGAGCCCAGGACGTCCTCGTCGGCCATGCCTGCCTCCCTCATCCTTCGTGCCTGAGGTAACCACCGAGGCGGCGGGGACCTTCCCGATCGGGCCAGGGATCGGAGTTGACGCCGCCCGAGAGGAGCGATTGAATATATCGAAGCGATATATGCGCCCGATATATCGAGGTGCAAGCTCCCAAGGGAAGGATACCCACGCCACATGCTCGAACTCGCGATCCTCGGCCTGCTGAAGGAGCAGCCCATGCACGGCTACCAGCTCTCACGGGAGCTCGGAGACGCGCTCGGCGGTTTCTGGCGGGTCAGCTACGGGTCCCTGTATCCCACGCTCCGGCGCCTGGAGACCGACGGCGCCGTCCAGAGCGTGGCCGACGGCGAGGCCCGCGGCCGACGCAAGACCACGTATGAGATCACGGAGAAGGGCGAGAAGCTCTTCTTCGAGCTGCTGCAGGAGACGCCGCACGACAACTCGACCGAGGAGACCCGGTTCCGCGTGCGTCTGGCCTTCTTCCGCTACCTGCCGCCCGAGACCAGGATCCGGCTGCTCGAACGCCGCCGGGCCACCCTCGAGGACCGGCTCAGCACGATCACCGGCTCGCTGCACACCACGCGCGAGCGCGTCGACACCTACACGCTCGCGCTGATGGAGCACGGCCGCAGCGCAACCGAGTCCGACATCGCGTGGCTCGAGGGCCTGATCGCCGCCGAGCGTACCGACGGAAGCACCCGGGAGGGAACGAAGCGCCGGGATCACCACGCGCTTCGCAGAGAGGAGCACACGTCATGAGCAAGGTCAGAATCGCGATCGTCGGCGTGGGCAACTGCGCGTCGTCGCTCGTCCAAGGAGTGGAGTACTACAAGGACGCGAGTGCCGACGAACCCGTGCCGGGGCTGATGCACGTGGACCTCGGCGGCTACCACGTGCGCGACATCGAGGTGGTCGCGGCGTTCGACGTCGACGCCAAGAAGGTCGGCACCGACGTCGCCGAGGCGATCTACTCCGAGCCCAACAACACGATCCGCTTCGCGGACGTGCCCCCAACCGGCGTCACGGTGCAGCGCGGCCGCACGCTCGACGGGCTGGGCACCTACTACCGCGAGGTGATCACCGAATCCGAACTGCCGGAGGTGGACGTCTCGCAGACGCTGCGCGACGCGAAGGCCGACGTGCTGGTCTGCTACCTACCGGTGGGATCCGAGTTGGCTGCGCACTACTACGCGCAGTGCGCGATCGACGCCCACGTGGCGTTCGTCAACTGCCTGCCGGTCTTCATCGCCTCCAACCAGGAGTGGGCTCGCAAGTTCGTGGCCGCGGGCGTGCCGATCGTCGGTGACGACATCAAGAGCCAGGTGGGCGCCACCATCGTGCACCGGGTGCTCACGAAGCTCTTCGAGGACCGCGGCGTGAAGCTCAACCGCACCTACCAGCTGAACTTCGGCGGCAACATGGACTTCATGAACATGCTGGAGCGCGAGCGGCTGGTGTCGAAGAAGATCTCGAAGACGCAGTCGGTGCAGTCGCAGCTGGCCAAGCCCATGGACAAGAAGTCGATCCACATCGGGCCGAGCGACCACGTGCCGTGGCTCGAGGACCGCAAGTGGGCGCAGATCCGTCTGGAGGGGCAGTCCTTCGGCGACGTCCCGTTGAACATCGAGCTGAAGCTCGAGGTGTGGGACTCGCCGAACTCCGCCGGCATCGTGATCGACGCCGTGCGGGCGGCGAAGCTCGCCCTTGACCGCGGCGTCGCCGGCCCCTTGATCGGGCCAAGCGCCTACTTCATGAAGAGCCCGCCGGTGCAGTTCAGCGACGAGGCGGCCCACGACATGGTCGAGGAATTCATCCTGGGCAACGGGGCCAGCAAGGCCGCCGACCGGACCGCGTTCTTCGACAACGCGCCGGCGTAACAGGGCCCGCGCCATGTCGCTGGAGATGTGCCCCCCACGGGGGACTACTCCGTCGTTTCCTCTCTGACGTGCCGGAACCCACTCGGGTCAGCCCCGAGCCTCCAGCAAGCGTTGCACCGGCGTCAGGTCGTAGGGAGGACCCAGACCCACGATCAGATGCTGGGCCCCGGCCTCCAGGAACTCGGCGACCTGGAGGGTCTCCTCGGGGTCGATCAGGACACTGCGCTCGATCTCGAGGGGATCGCGACCGATGCTCTCGCACCACTGGTCCAAGATGTGGCTCTTGCGTCCGTACTCGACCGCCGGGCCGAAGCCGTTCCAGATGTCGGCGTGCTCGGCCACGATCCGCAGGGTCACCTTCTCGCCGCCCCCTCCGATCAGGATCGGCAGGTGCGCCTGCACGGGCGGCGGGTTCAGCGTGGCGAGCCGGGCCTTGATGCGCGGCAGCGCGTCCTCCAGAGCCTGCAGACGCGTGCGTCCCGTGCCGAACGTGAAGCCGTACTCGTCGTAGTCGCGTTGGAACCACCCGGCGCCGATCCCCAGGATCAACCGTCCGCCCGACAGGTGGTCGACGGTCCGTGCCATGTCGGCCAGGAGGTCCGGGTTGCGATAGGAGTTGCATGTCACGAGGGATCCGAACCGGACGCGGTTCGTCTCGTACGCCATGGCGGCGAGCTCGGTCCATCCCTCGAAGTGCGGACCGTCGGGCTCGCCGTACAGCGGGAAGAAGTGATCCCAGTTCCAGATGGTGTCCACGCCGAGCGCCTCGGCCTCGCGCCACGCGCGCCGCTGGTGGTCCAACGTGGAGTGCTGCGGATGGAACTG
>JALYMB010000068.1 GCA_030773935.1 Actinomycetota bacterium
CGGACCTTCTTCGTGGAGGTCTTCAGTGCGGTGCGGACGGCCCTGTTCTTCTCGGCGGCCTTCTCGTTCTGCTTGTTCCGTTTGATCTGCGACTTGATGTTCGCCATGAGCGCGGGAGTCTACCAGCGGCGCTCGGCGGGCCCGCCTTCGGGTGGCCCCCCCGGGCTGCTCCGGGGTCACGGCCCCGTACCATGGGAGCGCCGTGACGGACACCTCCCACATCCGCAACTTCTGCATCGTGGCGCACATCGACCACGGCAAGTCCACGCTGGCCGACCGCCTGCTGGAGATCACCCATACCGTGGAGGGCCGCTCGATGCGGGCCCAGTACCTCGACAAGATGGACCTGGAGCGTGAGCGCGGCATCACGATCAAGGCGCAGGCCGTCCGCCTGGCCCACGAG
Source organism: Actinomycetota bacterium (assembly GCA_030773935.1). Lineage (GTDB taxonomy): Bacteria > Actinomycetota > UBA4738 > UBA4738 > HRBIN12 > JALYMB01. Next base: position 404 of record JALYMB010000068.1, read on the forward strand.
GGCTACGAGCTGAACCTGATCGACACCCCAGGTCACGTCGACTTCACCTACGAGGTCTCGCGGAGCCTGGAGGCGTGCGAGGGCGCGATCCTGCTGGTCGACGCCGCCCAGGGGCTGGAGGCGCAGACGCTTGCGAACTACCACCTCGCGCGCGACGCCGGCCTGGTGATCGTGCCCGCCCTCAACAAGATCGACCTCCCTGCCGCGGAGCCGGACGCGCGTGCGAAGGAGCTCGCCGCCCTGCTGAACATCGAGCCGGAGGAGGTTCTGCGCATCTCCGCGAAGACCGGGGAGGGCGTCCCCGAGCTCCTGCGCACCGTGATCGAGAAGGTTCCGCATCCGCTCGGCGACCCCACCCGGCCCCTCCAGGCGCTGATCTTCGACTCCGAGTTCGACACCTACCGCGGCGTGATCACCTACGTGCGCGTGAAGGAGGGCACGCTGGCCTCGAACGCGCGCGTGCGGTTCATGGCCACGGGCGTCGAGTCCGACGCCGAGGAGACCGGCGTCATGTCGCCGGAGGCCACGCCGATCGCCGCCCTCGGGCCCGGCGAGGTCGGCTTCCTGGTGACGGGGCTGAAGGACGTCCATCTGGCGAAGGTCGGCGACACGATCACGCTCGCCGGCAAGCAGGCCGCGCCGGAGCCCCTGCCCGGCTACCGCGAGCCCAAGCCCATGGTGTGGTCCGGGCTGTTCCCGGCCGATGGCAGCGACTACGCCGACCTGCGCGACGCCCTGGACAAGCTGAAGCTCTCCGACGCGGCGCTGTACTTCGAGCCGGAGTCCTCCACCGCGCTGGGTTTCGGCTTCCGGTGCGGGTTCCTCGGGCTGCTGCACATGGACATCGTGAAGGAGCGTCTGGAGCGAGAGTTCGACCTCGAGCTGATCGCGACGGCGCCGAACGTGGAGTTCCACCTCGAGCGGGGCGGCGAGATGACGATCGTGCACAACCCCGCGGAGATGCCGCCGCCCGGCGAGTACGACCGGGTGGAGGAGCCGATCGTGCTCGCAACCATGATCACTCCGGCCGAGCACCTCGGCGCCGTGATGGAGATCTCGCAGAGCCGTCGCGGCGAGATGGTCGACATGACCTACATCACTCCCGAGCGGGTCGAGATCCACTACGTCCTGCCGCTGGCCGAGATCGTGTTCGACTTCTTCGACCAGCTGAAGTCCCGAACGAGGGGATACGCGAGCCTCGACTACGAGCCGTGGGGCTACCAGGAGGCCAACCTGGTACGCGTCGACGTCCTGCTGCACGGGGAGCCCGTCGACGCCTTCAGCACGATCGTGCACCGCGACAAGGCGTTCACGTACGGCAAGCAGATGACCGAGCGGCTGAAGGAGCTGATCCCCCGCCAGCTGTTCGACGTGGCGGTGCAGGCCGCGATCGGCTCGAAGATCATCGCGCGGGAGACCGTGAAGGCCAAGCGCAAGGACGTGCTGGCCAAATGCTACGGCGGCGACATCACGCGGAAGCGGAAGCTCCTGGAGACGCAGAAGAAGGGCAAGGCGCGGATGCGGCGTGTCGGCAAGGTCGATGTCCCGCAGGAGGCGTTCATCGCGGCGCTCCGCGTGGACGAGGGTGCGAAGAAGCGATGAGCGTGGAGGCCGCCAGCGCCGCCGGGATCTACGTGCACGTCCCGTTCTGCCTCACGCGCTGCGGCTACTGTGACTTCAACGCGTATGCTGGCCTCGACGGATTGAAGCCGAGGTATCTCCGCGCGCTCTTGGCCGAGGCTTCCTTGGCGGCGCCGGCGTGGCAGGACGTGGAGGTCTCCAGCGTGTTCCTGGGCGGCGGGACGCCCACCACCATGGAGCCCGCCGACCTGAAGTCGCTGCTCACGCACCTGCGCGATCGGTTCCCGGTGGCAGACGACGCCGAGATCACGACCGAGGCCAACCCCGACACCGTGGACCGCGTACGGCTGCAGCAGCTCCGCGCGGCCGGGTTCGAGCGACTGTCGATGGGCGCGCAGTCGTTCGATCCGGCGGTGCTGCGGGCGCTGGAGCGCGTGCACTCGCCCGAGAGCGTTCGGCTCGCCTTCGACGCCGCCCGCGAGGCCGGCTACGACAACGTGAACCTCGACCTGATCTACGG
>JALYMB010000069.1 GCA_030773935.1 Actinomycetota bacterium
CCTTCAGCGCGTGGGGTTCGACGGGGCGCCGCGTTTCCTCGGGGTGGATGACCGTGACCGCGAGGTGCTCTCGTTCATCCCCGGTGAAGCAGCGATCGCGCCATACCAGGATTGGGCCCTGACCGACGAGGCGCTCGTCAGCGTGGCCCAGCTGCTGCGTCGCTACCACGACGCGGTCGAGTCGTTCGACCCCACGGGCCACACGTGGCCGCAGCCGGTACCGACCGCGTTCCGGAGCGGCATCGTCAGCCACAACGACCCCAACCTTGACAATGTCATCTTCTGCGGAGGTCGCGCGGTGGCGCTCATCGACTTCGATCTCGCCGGCCCCGGCTCAGCAGTGTGGGACGTGGCGTGTGCCGCGCGGCTGTGGGCGCCGTTGCGCGACGAGCGTGATGCGCCCGAGCAGGTACGCGGCCGGTCCTTGCCCCGGCTGCGCGCGTTCGTCGACGCCTACGGTCTGCCAAGGGCCGGTCGTGTGCGGGTCGTCGACGCGGCGATCCACACGCACGAATGGTGCTATGGCGTCGTGCGGGAGGCCATCGTGGACGGGCACGAGACGTTCGGGCGTATGTGGCGGGAAGGGGGCCGGTGGCGCGCCGATCGCACGCGGGAATGGATCTCTACGCATGGCCACGAAATGCGGGCTGCGCTGGGCGCTCAGGAGTCGAGCTCGGTCGGCTAGGTGTTGTCTTGCTTCGTTCAGACGCGGCTTCCAGGCCGGCCGATCGGGGCGTGGTCTTGGTTGAGGGCGGATTCCACGGATGTCTTGCCGGCGATCTGATTCGGGCTGGTCAGTTGGGCGCGACCGTACGCTCAGCCCGGCCAATCCGCAACCGGATTGTGGTCGGGCCTCCGAGCCACCAAATCGGGCATGATCGGGCGTGACGGCGGCTCGTGCGCTGGCGTTGCTGTGGCCCAGGGGCGTAGGTTGACGCTGCCAATGGCGTTCGTCCTCTCGCTCGACTCATCGACCACGGCGACGAAGGCCGTCGTCTGGGACCGCGACGGACGCTCGGTGGCAGACGGTCGCGCGCCGCATCCCACCGCGTTGCCGCGGCCCGGCTGGAACGAACAGGACCCCGAGGACTGGTGGAGCTCGGCGACCTCGGCGGTGGACCAGGCGCTGCTGTCGGTCGAGTCCGCCGACGTAGAGGCGCTCGTCGTCACCCACCAGCGAGAGACCTTCGCGTGCCTCGACGACCAGGGCCGCGCGGTCCGGCCGGCGATCGTGTGGATGGACGTGCGCGCCGCACCACAGGTGGAGTCCTTTGGCTCGGCCGAGATCCACCGGCTGACCGGCAAGCCGCCCGACACGACGCCCGCGCTCTACAAGCTGCTGTGGCTGCGCGAGCACGAGCCCGAGGTGATGGCCCGCACGCGCTGGGTCGTCGACGTGCACGCCTACCTGATGTACCGCCTCACCGGCGTGATGCGCACGACCACGGGATGCGCCGATCCGCTGGGACTGATCGACCTGCAAGGCGGCGACTGGGCCGACGCGCTGCTCGAGCTGTGTGGCCTGGACCGCGCTCAGATGCCCGAGCTCGTCGCTCCCGGCGAGGTGCTCGGATCCCTCGGCGAGGCGCCCGGCGATGCGCTCGGGCTCCGGGCTGGCCTGCCCGTGGTGGGGGGGACGGGCGACGGCCAGGCCGTCGGGGTGGGGGCCAACGTGCTCGACTCGTCGCGCGCCTACCTCAATCTGGGCACGGCGATCGTGGCGGGGACGGCGACGGCCGAGTACCGCTGGGAGCGCGCCTTCCGCACATTGACCGGCCCGCTCCCGGAGACGTTCACGCTGGAGACCCTGATCCAGGGCGGGACCTACACGCTCAACTGGTTCCTGAGGCGCATCGCCGGCCTGGATGCCGAACGCCTCAACCTCGGCCTCGAGGACGTCGATCTGCTTGAGGCCGCGGCCACGCGCGTGCCCCCCGGCGCCGAGGGCCTGCTGCTCGTGCCCTACTGGGCGAGCAGCCAGACGCCGTACTGGGACCCCTACGCCCGCGGCATGTTGTTCGGACTTGCCGGCCATCACGGCAAGGAGCACATGTTCCGGGCGATGCTCGAGGGGATCGCCTTCGAGCAGCGTCTGGCGCTCGGGGACATGCAGCGCGCGCTCGGCGCTCCGGTCCAGGCGCTGATGACCACCGGGGGCGGATCGCGCAGCGCCCTCTGGCGTCAGATCCTGGCCGACGTCTGCGGCACGACGATCGTCGCCTGCCGTGAGGAGGAGACGACCAGCCTCGGCGCGGCAATCTACGCCGCTGTGGCCGCCGGCTGGTATCCGTCGTTGTCCGACGCGGCGGCCGCCATGACCGGCGAGGGGGCACGGCACACCCCCGATCCGGCGACCTCCGCGCGCTATGACCGTCTCTACGCCGTCTACCGCGAACTGTATCCCCGCACGGCGGAGCTTCACCGTGCGCTGCAGGAGGCGCTGGAGGACTGAGGGTCAGCCCGCGGTCGCGGCGGGGCGCCCGGGCCGGCGCGGCGAGGGCTCGCCGCCGAAGAACCGCTCCCAGGGAAGATCCAGCGGACGCTCCAGGGCGATGACCTCGTGGAGATGGGTAAGGAGCGGGAACTCGTCGGCCGCCGCGCGGCCTTCCTCGCGAAGACGCGCAAGGGCGCCTCCGATCACCCTGATCGCGGCCGCTCCCTCGAGCGTCGGGTTGC
>JALYMB010000070.1 GCA_030773935.1 Actinomycetota bacterium
GCCCCGCTCCTTCCTGTGACCGTCTCCCCTAGGGACGGATCTGGACGTCGGTGAAGACGTCGGTCTCGCCGATCCCGGTCTCGGCGAACGAGCTGTCGCGACCGTCGGTCCACGCCGGGTAGGTCACGCGATTGTTCGCGGCCAGACCGCTGTAGTCACCGATGAACGCGCCGGACGTGAAGAACCCCAGGTCGGGGTTCCACATCGTGGAGCTGATCGCGAAGTCGTTCCACGTGGCTCCGTCGTCGTTCGATCGCGCCTGGAAGGTCCCGATGTCGTGATTGGCCGGGTCCTGCCGCCGGTCCAGCCAGATCGCGACGAACCGGCCCTGCTGATCGGAGGCGATCCACGGGAAGAACTGGTTGTGCCTAGCGGGCCGGACGCCCGCTCCTGTGCTGATCGCCCTGGCGTCAGACCAGGTCGCGCCGTGGTCGTGCGACAGGCTGACGTCGATGTCGCCGTTGCCCCTGCCGCGGATGTAGTTGGTGTACACGTACGCCAGGGTCCCGGTCACGGGACTGTAGGCCAGCGAGATCGTGTTCGGCGTGCGGAAGTCCGTGTTCGGGATCAGGTCGGAGGTGTTGGGGTTGTCCGCCCACTGCCCCGGCTTGTCCACGCGCACGACGCTCCCGAAGCTCGCGCCGCCATTGGTCGACCTCTTGAATCGCAGACCGTGGTCCAGGCCCGTGTTGCACTCCTCCAGGACATAGGCGACGTCCAGCGCCCCGTTCTTTTCCACAACCGGGGTGGAGAACTGGTTCGCCGAGAATCCGAGGCCGTCGGCGCCCGGGTCGTCCGGCACGACGCTGCCGTGCTGCCAGACCGTGAGCGATGGGTCCTGCGCCGGCACGGAGTCGGTGTAGGAGATCTTGATCGGGCACGTGTCGCTCGACCCGTCCTCGAGGATGTGGAACCGGCTGTACGTCACGTACAGGCGTCCGTAGAAGGGACTGCTGGCGTTGTTGTCGACGGCGATGAGCTCCTTGTCGTTGAACGAGCTCAGATCGACGGTGCCCGTCGTCGAGTCGTAGTTCGACGCTGCGACCGCCGCCTGACGTCCCGGCGTCCATGTCTTGCCGTTGTCCAGCGAGGTGTACAGCTGGACCTCCGAGTACGGAAGCTCGCGGAAGAAGCAGAGCTGAGCGAGGTAGAAGGCATGATCACGCGAGCTGTACGCGATCGAGGGGTCGCCGCCGTTGCAGATGTCTCTCGTCGGGAAGAAGACGGGCACTACGCGGGTGCTTGCCCACGTGCGCCCCCCGTCGGACGTGCGCATCACGACGGTGCCGCCGCTCACGTAGTCGTTCGCGCCTGCTACGGCGACCATCGGGTTGTCGGTGCTGTAGGCCACCGACTCCTCGTTCTGCGGCAGAGGCGGATAGCTGTCGTCGTTCATCTGGACATTCGAGCCGCCTGCGAGGGCCGTGCTCGACGCCGATGAGACCGCGTACGCTCCCTGCGCCTTCACGACGGCGGGGTCGAGGCTGAACCGCACGCCGTTGGAGATACCGCCCGCGAACCGCTCGACGTGCTTGACCCAGAGCGGGGTGGTACCGGCGGCTCCGGCGGTTGGCGTGCTCACCAACCCTGCCATCGCCGCGACCGTGGTCGCCGCTACGACCAGACGGGATACCTTCATGAGCTGCTCCTTCCTGCGGACAGTTCTTGGGGGCCTGTCCGCATGGCGAGCATCTTCGGATGCCCGCCCCGATCCTCGTCAATACTCAGCCCCTGGTGTCATGGCTGTCCAATCGCTTGCAGCCAAGCCGTTGCCGAGGCGCTCCAATGCTCTCAGCTGAACACTGCGGAGCCACTGGAGGGGACGAGGTCGGGCCGGCTACCCTGTGGACAAGGTTGCATCGGCTGCTTCGGATGCGCACCCGGGCCGCTCCGATCAGGTGGCAGCGGCTTCGGCAGCAGGTCCGGGAAAACATCGACCCCCCGGCTCTTGAGAGACCGGAGGGTCAGACGTCCTGTTCTTCAGCGAAAGGCGAGCCCTAGTTCGGACGCCACTTCGCGCCTGCGGCAAGCAGCACCGCCAGCAGCGTCGTAGCGCTGTAGGCGAGAGGCTTCCAGCCTGCGAGGCTGTCGCGGAACTTCTTCATCCTGAGCACCTCCTTGCGTGTTCCGTCCTGCTGATGTCATCGGTCGTGGGACGACGCGGGTGTAGGGGCGATGGCCTGGACTCTGTCCGACCCCGGGCGAGGTCGATCGGAGCGGCGTCCGGCACGCGGGGGGACGCCCCTCCCCGCCCTTCTGACTCCCCCGATGTCCATGCGACCCACGACATCCTGCTGGAATACCTCTATCGTTACGGATGGCACCGTAGGCCCATCGGCCCCGTACGAAGGAGGCACGACCACGCAGGATCCGGCCGCTTCATCCGAGCGAACGGGTCTGATGTTGGCTCCCGCTCGTGCACCCGGCGATCCGGCGTTCCCGGCGACCTCAGAGGCAAACCGGTGAGATCCGCCAAGCCTTCGAGCCCTCGGGCCGTCCGTGTCCTGGTGGCGGAGGCCGCCGAGCCTCCGGTGCCGCTCTCGGGGATCCTGGAGGCAGCAGGGCTCCGCGTGGTGGGGCGCGCTGCCACGCCGGCAGAGCTCGATCGCCTGCTCCCCGTCACGAGGCCCGAGGTCGTCGTCTTCGACGGGGAGATGAGTGCCGAGACCGTCGCTACGACCCGCTCGTTGGAACCCGCGGTCGGGATCGTACTGGTGTGGCCCGAGGGTGCGGCGGCCGGGCCGGCCCACGAGCACGTCACCCCCGCGCGGGTGCGGCGAGATCTCGCGGCAGCCGTGCGGCGTGCCGCGCCACTTCAGGGAGTCGCGTCCGTACCGGCACCGGCGCATCCGGTGCAGACGGACCAGGCCCCGACCGGCGAGGGGTCGGGTCAGAGGCGCCGCGGTGGCGTGGAGCTTCTGGTCGCGGCGGTCCTCACCTTCCTGTTGGTGGTGTCCTCGATCATCTTCCGGATCACGGAGGGAGGGGGAGGGATCTTCGCGGCAGGCCCCATCGCATCCACGCTCCCCGTTCCACCCGGGAACCCGTCGGGTGAACGTGTGGCGCCGCCCGAGGCGCCCTCGAACTCCTCAACGGGTACCGCGGTCATCTCGGTGGTGAACGCGCGGGTCGCGCCGTCATCGCCGGCGTTCGGGTCCGGATCCAACGGCCCGACATCGGGAGGCGACACAGGAGGAGGAGGCACCGGCGGCGGGGGCACCGGCGGTGGTGGCGGGAGCACCGGCGGCGGTGGCGGTGGTGGCGGCGGTGGCGGTGGCGGCGGCGTCCTCAGGGGCCGTGCGGCAGACTGCAACGCGGCCGCGGGTGTGGATCTGGCAACCGGGGTCCTGAGTCACGCGATCGGACAGGTCCTGGCGAACTGCCTCGACAGCACGGCGCCCGGCCTGCCCAACGCCCTCACCCACCTGGTCGCGAACGCTCAGCGGAAGGCCGAGCACGACGCCGCGAAGGTGGCATCCGGTCACGGCAACGCCAGCAACCGTCCTCCCGGCTCCGCTCGCGGCACTTCTGGCGGGCACGGCCCCACTGCGACCCACGGCAGCGCCCGCGGCTCCGGCAAGGCCCACGGCAGCGCCCACGGCTCCGGCAAGGCCCACGGCAACTCCAGCACCCATGCCTCCGGCTCCGCTCACGGCAGGTCGAGCGGCCACGGCGATCCGCACCACTGACCGCGCAGAGACGGGCCGAACGCAAAGAGCGCCCGGCTCCGGCATCGACATGAAACCTCCCCCCTCGAGGGTCGGCGGACCCAGAGATGGGTAACGGTGCACACTGAGTGAGCGAAGGACCTGGATCATGCCCGTGCGCGAGGACGGAACCGTCGAACAACCGCCGACCGGTGGCCCCGGCCCCGATTCTCCCCTCGAGGTTCCCGCCCCCGCGTGGCGGGCCGTCGCACGGCGAACGCTCCGAGGCATCGTGCACGACCGGATCACGATCACGGCGGCGGGCGTCGCGTTCTACTGGTTCCTCGCGATCTTCCCCCTCCTCTTCGCGGCCATCGGACTGCTCGACGTGATCGACGCGTCACCCTCCACCGCGCGGGCCATCAACGACGGCATCAAGCAGGCGCTGCCCGGAGACGCGGCGACGATCCTCACGCAGGCCGTGACCAGCGCCCAGAGCCGCGCCGCAACCCCCGGAGTCACCGCCCTGCTCGTTGGGATCGCGCTGGCACTGTGGAGCGCCTCCTCGGGCATGGCGGCCACCCAGGTGGGTCTCGACGTCGCCTACAACGTGCCGGAGGACCGAACGTTCCTCAAGAAACGGCTGATGGGTGTCGTGCTTATCGTCGCCGCGTTCGTGCTGGGCAGCATCGGCGCGACGTTCCTGGTGTTCGGCGAACCCGTGAGCGGCTTCGTCCGTGACCACCTGCCGCTGGGACGCTATTTCGGATGGGCGTGGGGCGTCGCCCGATGGGCGATCACCCTCGTGGCCGTCACGCTGCTGTTCGCCGTCTTCTACTACGTCGGCCCCAACCGAAGGCCCCTCAACTGGAAATGGCTGTCCCCCGGTGGCCTGGTCGCGACCGCCCTGTGGCTCGTCGCATCTCTCGGGTTCTCGCTGTACGTGTCCGGATTCGGAGGAACGTACGCGGACACCTACGGGGCGCTCGCCGGCGTCGTGGTGCTCATCCTGTGGCTGTACCTGAGCGCAGTGGCGCTCCTGGTGGGCGCGGAACTCAATGGAGAGCTGGAACGCGAACGCGCCCTCCTCGCCGAGCAGGTCGAGCGGCGGACATCCGCACGGGAGGTCGAGGCAGGAACCGCGCAAGACCTCCGCTGACCCCCCGCGGCGACGCCTGGGAGGAATGGGTCCATGCCGAACATCAGGCGAGTTGCGAGAGCGCCGGGTCGACCGCGGTCAGGCGTTCGAATCCGGGCAGCCGGAAGCGCAGGACGGAACCTCGACCGAAGGCGCTCTCGGCCGTCAGGTCACCGCCGTGCGACCGAGCGATCGCCCTGGCGATGGGCAGGCCCAGACCGGTGCCACCACCGCCCCGCGCGCGGTCGGGATCGGCTCGGGCGAACCGATCGAAGTCACGACGTTGCTGCCGGGATCGAACGAATATCCCCAGACCTCGGAGAGCAGTTGCTCACGCGTGGCGACGGCGCCACGCG
>JALYMB010000071.1 GCA_030773935.1 Actinomycetota bacterium
CCGCCGAGCCACGGGACGGCCGGCCCGCCGTCGACGCCGTGCAGCGCATCGACGCGTACGCCCGCCCTGCGCGCCAGCACGCCCAACGCCAATGCCACACCGAAGGCGACCGCGACCGCGGTCACGGCGCGATAGGTCCCGGGAACGCGAACCGCACCCGGCCCGCTTCGAGCACGGGAAAAGCGCCGTCCACGTGGGTCATGGGACCCATCCTACGGGCCCGACCGATCGCGGTGGCCGGCGGGCGAAAGTGCCGCAGCCCTCGGGTCCGGTCCGGTAGAGTCTGTCGACTCCCCCGCAGCCTCGAAAGGAACATTCCGACATGCGCATCCTCATCCTCGGCGGCGATGGTTACCTCGGCTGGCCGACCGCGATGCGGTTCTCGAACCGTGGTCACGAGGTCCACGTCGTGGACAACTACCTGCGCCGCGAGGCTCACCGCGAAGCCGGGACTGACTCCCTCACACCGATCGCGGCCGGTCTGCCCGAGCGGATCGCGGCCTGGCACGAGGTCACGGGCCAGCGGATCGGCTACACCGAGGGCGATCTCACGGACTGGTCGGTCTGCGAGCCCGTGTTCGCCGACTTCCGGCCGGAGGCCGTCGTGCACTACGGCGAGATGCCGAGCGCCCCGTACTCGATGAAGGACCGCGAGCACGCCGTGTTCACCCAGACCAACAACGTGGTGAGCACCCTGAACGTGCTCTTCGCGATGGAGGCGTTCGCGCCCGACGCCCACCTCGTGAAGCTGGGCACCATGGGTGAGTACGGGACACCCAACATCGACATCGAAGAGGGGTACATCGAGATCCTGCACAAGGGCCGCACCGACACCCTGCCCTTCCCGAAGCTCCCCGGCAGCTTCTACCACCTGTCGAAGGTGCACGACTCGCACAACATCCACTTCGCCTGCCGCGTCCGGGGATTGCGAGCGACCGACCTGAACCAGGGCGTGGTGTACGGCATCGAGACCGACGAGACCCTGCTCGATCCGCGCCTTGCGACCCGGTTCGATTACGACGACGTCTTCGGGACCGCGCTGAACCGCTTCTGCCTGCAGGCCGTGATCGGTCACCCGCTCACCGTGTACGGCACGGGCGGCCAGACCCGCGGCTACCTGAACATCGTGGATACCCTGCAGTGCGTGGAGCTCGCCGTGACGAACCCCGCCGAGCGCGGGGAGATGCGCGTGTACAACCAGTTCACGGAGCAGTTCAGCGTGGAGCAGCTTGCCGACCTGGTCCGGGAGGCCGGCGCCGAGACGGGCATGGACGTCGTGGTCGATCACATCCAGAACCCGCGCGTGGAGATGGAGCATCATCACTACAACCCCGTCCATACGAAGCTGCTGGACCTGGGGCTGAAGCCCCAGCTGCTGTCGGAGACGCTGATCGAATCCATGTTCTCCTCGATCGAACGGCACAAGGACCGGGTGATCGCCGACCACATCCTGCCGCGCGATCACTGGCGGCCGGTCGCGCCCGGATAATCCGATGCCAGCGCTGCGGATCCTGGGTGGGGTGGCGGCGTTCTCCTTCTTCGTCTTCCAGATCCGCCGCTACGGCCGGCGTGAGGTCAGCAGGCTGAACCTGATCATCTCCTGCATGCTGTGCGTGACGGTCGTCGCGCTCGCGGTCTCGCCCTCGCTGTTCAACCCGGTGTTCCGAACGTTCAACTTCCAGCCACCGGAGAACCGGCTGGAGGCGGAGGCGCGGACGCGGCTGGTGTTTGTCCTGGTGGTCGCCGTCGTGATCCTGTTCGCGCTGTACCTGCGGCTGCAGGCGTCGGCTGATACGAACGAACGCAGCATCCGCCTGCTGGTGGAGGCCCTGGGGCAGCGGGAGTTCGACTGGGACCGCGCGGCGACCTTCCCCTCCGGCGACCGGCTCGTCGTCGTCTCCCCCGCCTACAACGAGGCCGAGAACGTGGCGGCCGTGATCGCCGCCATGCCCGAGAAGGTGGAGGGCTACCACGTGATCCCCGTGGTCGTGAGCGATGGCTCCGAGGACCGCACCGCCGAGGTGGCACGCGGGGCGGGAGCGCTGGTGGTGCAGCTCCCGATCCGCCGCGGCGGGGGGCTGGCGCTGCGCGTCGGCTACGACATCGCGTTGCAGCTGGACGCCGACATCGTGGTGACCATGGACGCCGACGGTCAGCACCTGCCCGAGGAGCTGCCGGTGATGATCGCGCCGATCCTGAGGGGAGAGGCGGACTACGTGAACGGCTCGCGCCTGCTGGGCTACTTCGAGCGGGAGTCCACGATCCGTCACCTGGGCGTGCACTTCTTCTCCCGCGTGGTGACCATCCTCACGGGTCAGCGCGTCACGGACATCTCCAGCGGCTACCGGGCCGCGCGCGCCGATCTCCTGCGGCACCTCGTGCTGGAGCAGGATCAGTTCTGGACGAGCGAGATCCTGATCGAGGCCCTGCGCCACCGGGCCCGCATCACCGAGGTCCCGATCACGATCCTGGCGCGTGCGGGCGGCAAGTCCAAGAAGCCGAAGTCGCTCAAGTACGGCTGGAACTTCTCCAAGGTCATCCTGCAGACCTGGCTGCGATAGCGCTGGGAGGCGCGTCGCGCCGGTCCCGCCGCAGCGACCGCCCGATCACCGTCACCGGAAGGGTGATCCCCACGACGTAGACCACCTTCACCCATCCGGTGTCGAACCCGCCGATCGCCCCCAGAGCCGCAGCGGCAAACGGGACGGGAGCGATGAGCCGCCACGGACGCCACTCCGGTCGACCGCGCGTGGCGCGCGTCACCCCAGCGGCCGCGACCAGGGTTGCGAGGGTGACCACGACCACACCGAGGAGATGCGCCCTGCCGTGCCAGGTCGGATGCACATCTGGCTCGTCGGTCGGGAAGGCCAGAAGGAGGTCGCCCGCCGCGATCATCAGGAAGCCGACCCACGCGGCCCGGTACCGGAGTCCCGGGCGAAGGGCGCCCAGGGACAGGACCGTGTAGCACGCCGTGAGCCACAGGAACGTGCAGATCATGGGGATGCCCACGGCGCCGCCCAGCGCCATGCTGCTCGGCCAGCTCGCCCAGCCCTGCGCCACGATCACGTCGTGGCGAAGCACCGCGAGCAGGAACGCCATCGCCAGGAACCCCACGGGCCCCGCGATCCCCGCGACGGCTGCGCGGCGGAGCCCCTCGTCGGCGCCGTCGGCCGCGTCGCCCACGCTCAGCCGGTTCCGACGCTTGCGACCAGGCCCGCGACCCGGGCGTTGTCCTCCAGGAGGGCGAGGTTCGTCGCCAGGCTTCGGCCGCCCGTGATCTCCGCGAGCGCCGCCAGGAGGAAGGGCGTACGCGCGGCGCCCCGCACACCCGCATCGCCGGCACGGGCCTCTGCCCGATCGACGGCCGACTGCACCTCCTCCACTTCCATCGCCATCGGCATGGGCACGGGGTTGCAGAGGAGGACGGCGCTCCTCACGCCGAGCTCCCCGAGGGCCGTGCCGAGCGCGGCGGCCTCGTCGGGCGAGTCCACGCGGTGCTCCAGGTCTACCTGGGCCTCCCGCGAGAGGAAGAACGGCAGCCGGTCCACCCGGTAGCCCACCAGCGCCACGCCCAGCTCGTCGAGCCGTTCGGCCGTGGCCAGCGGATCGACGATGGACTTGGGGCCGGAACAGACGAGCAACGCCGGTGTCCGGGCGAGCTCGAGCAGGTCGGCGCTGACATCGGGTCCCGGGCCCGGATGGACGCCGCCGATCCCCCCGGTCGCGGCCACGCGGATGCCGGCCCGGACCGCCGCCCAGATCGTGGCGCTCACCGTGGTGGCGCCGAGGGCACCCGACGCCACCGCCACCGGATAGTCCCGGCGTGCCACCTTCGTCGCGCCGGCGTCCGGATCGGCGAAGCGAGCGAGTTGCTCGATGCTCAGGCCCACGATCACCGAGCCGTCCACCACACCGACCCATGCCGGCACGGCGCCCGCCGCTCGGATCGCGTCGTCCATCCGGCGCGCGCACTCCTGGTTGTGCGGGAACGGGAGGCCCTGTCCGATCACGCTGGTCTCCAGCGCGACCGCGCCCGTGCCGGCAACGAGCGCCTCCCGCACCTCGTCGCCGAGGCGTAGCACCTCGCGGTTCACGGCGATCCGTCCGCGGGTGACGACGAGCCCTCCACCGGCCACCCGGTGCCGCTCGAGGCCACCAGCGCGCCCGCGTGGCACGCATGCCCGAGAGCGACGGCGGGCTCGTCGCCGCGAGCCAGCGCCGCCAGCAGCACGCCGTCGAACGCATCGCCGGCGCCCGTGGGATCGGCCTCGGCGATCCGCTCACCGTCGGCCCGTACCAGCAGACCGTCGACGACCAACACCGCGCCGCGGGCGCCGCGTTTCACGGCGGCCACCGTGTAGCGCTCCCCCAGGGCGGCGGCGGCCGCGATCCCCTCGAGGCCCGTGAGCGCGTACGCTTCCCGCTCGTTCGTCAGGACGGCGGACGCGGCGGCCGTCTCATCGAAGAACCGATCCGCGCCGAAGGCGTCCAGCAACGGCCACGACGCAGCATCGATCGCGACGTGGGTGGCGCGGGCGCGTTCGAGTCCGGCGACCGCCGCGTCGTGCGCCCCCGGTTGCAGCAGCAGGTAGCCGCTGACCAGCACGACGCCGGCCTCCAGCGACGGCGGGAGATCGTCGACGGACAACCGGGCGTTGGCGCCCCGGTCGGCCACCATGGAGCGCTCCCCCTGCTCGTGGACCACCAGCATGGTTCCCGTCGGTGCCCCCGGATCCAGGGAGAGCACGGCCTCGACGCCGCGCGCCGCGAGCGAATCACGGAGCACGCGACCGATGAGGTCGTCCCCCACGCGGCCGTGCACCCGCGCCGACGCCCCCGCCCAGGCGGCCCACACCGCGGCGTTCGCGGAGGTGCCACCGGGTTGCACCGCGACGCGTCCGTGGACGTCGCCGCCGTGGGCGAGGGCGCCGGTGTCCGCCCGAACGTCCAGCATCAGGTCGCCCACCGCGATCATATCCACGGCGGGAACGTTACCGCCCGCCGTCATCATATGGGTTGCGCACCTACGCGCCGGCCGCGGCCTCGGCCGCCCAGACGCCGAACGCGCCCCAGAAGGGATCGAGTCCCGGATGCATCAGCGGTCGCTCCCGCCCGCTCGCCACGAGCACGCGGCCCGCCGACGCCTCGGTCACCTCGCCGACGATGGCGGCCTCGATGTCCTCGTCGGCCAGGGCGGCCACGAAGGCCTCGGCGCGATCGGGGACGACGGTGGCGATCAGCGTCCCCTCGCTGATCGAGACGTAGGGGTCGATCCCGACGTGGTCGCAGACCGCCCGCACCTCGGGTCGCACCGGGATCGCGTCCCGCTGCACGCGCATCCCGACCTCGGAGGCGGTGGCCACCTCCAGGAGCCCGCCCACCACCCCGCCCTCCGTGG
>JALYMB010000072.1 GCA_030773935.1 Actinomycetota bacterium
GGTCTCCTCCGCGCCGCCCGGGATCGGTTCGGCCTCCCGGGCCGGTTCGTGCTCTTCGTGGGGACACGGGAGCCGCGGAAGAACCTCGGTGCGTTGATCGACGCCTGCGCGGCGCTGCGCGACGGGGGTGAGCCGGTCCCGCTGGTGCTGGTGGGCGAGGAGGGCTGGCTCGCCGACGACCTCGAGCGACGGGCACGGGGGGAGGAGAACGTCGTGGTGCTCGGGCCCGTCTCGGCGAACGACCTTGTCGCGATCTACAACCTGGCCACCGTCGTCGCCCTCCCGTCGCTCGACGAAGGATTCGGCCTCCCGGTGGTCGAGAGCATGGCGTGCGGGACCCCGGTGGTGTGCTCCGGCGAGGGCGCGCTGCCCGAGGTCGCGGGCGACGCGGCCCTGCTGGTCGATCCGCTCGACGTCGGCGCGATCGCGGCCGCGCTCGCCTCGGTCATGGAGGATGCCGCCCTCCGCGACGGGATGCGGCGGCGCGGTTTCATGCGATCGGCGACCTTCGGGTGGGACCGGACAGCGAGGGAGACCGCCGCCGTGTACCGATCCGTTCTGCAGGAGGCCCGCTCGTGAGGATCCTCTTCCTGACGCCGGATCTCCCCATCCCCGCCCGGAAGGGAACGGCGATGCGCAACTCGTCGTTGCTGCGTGCGGCTGCGCGACGGCACGAGGTGGCCCTGGTGTCGTTCGCGGGCGACGGGGTCTCCGTGGATCCCGAGCTCCGGGAGATCTGTGAGCGCGTCGACACAGTGACGCTGCACGCGCCATCCACGGCTTCCCGCATCGCCGGCCTCGCGTCGTTGCAACCCGACATGGCGCGGCGGTTCCGTTCGGACGCCATGGCGGACCTCGTGCGGACACAGATCGAGCGGTTCCGGCCCGAGGTGATCCAGACCGAGGGGTTGGAGCTTGAGGCGCTGCTCCGCGTCGCGAACGAGGACGGGCGAGGGGCGACGATCCTTGACGAGCACAACTGCCAGCACGGTCTCACCCTCTCCGCGATCGAGCAGGACGGAGCTTCGCGTGGGCCTCGCGCGATCTGGTCGCGCCTCCAACTCCCGCGCGTCCGCCGGTTCGAACGCTGGGCCTGCCGGACCGCCGACGTGGTCATCGCGGTCTCCGAGGACGACGCGTCATGTCTGCGTGCGCTCGACGAGCGGATCACCCTGACGGTGGTCCCCAACGGGGTGGACATGCCGCCGCTGGCCGACCTGGGCCGGCGGCCGGCCGACCCGCCGCGGCTCCTGTTCGCCGGCACGATGGACTACCGGCCCAACGTGGACGGGATCTCGTGGTTCGTCCGCGAGATCTGGCCGCGGCTTGAGCGGGAGGGCATCGCGCTGGACATCGTCGGCCGCGATCCGGTCCCGAGCGTCCGTGCGCTGGCCGGGCCCGGCGTGAGCGTCGTCGGTGGCGTGCCGAGCATGGCGCCCTACCTGTCCCGGGCGGCGGCCGCGGTCATCCCGATCCGGTCCGGCGGCGGCTCGCGTCTGAAGGTCCTCGAGGCCATGGCCGCGGGCGTGCCCGTCGTCTCGACATCTGTCGGGATGGCCGGTGTGGCGGCCACACCCGGCCTCCATCATCTCTGCGCCGACGACCCGGAGGTCTTCGCGGAGGCGATCCGCCGTACGCTCGCCGACCCCGCCGGCGCGCAGGAGCGTGCCCGGGCGGCCCGTGCGCTCGTCGAGTCCACCTACGACATGTCGGCGGTCGTGCGAGCCCACGAGGCCGCACTCGAGCTGGCGGTCCGGGAGCACGCCCGGAAGTTGCGCGGCGCATGAGAGACTGCGCCGGCCCGCCATGAACGTGACGCTGATCAGCACCGTGCTGAACGCCCAGGAGCACCTGCCGGCGTTCCTCGACTCCGTCCGGGGACAGACCGTGCGGCCCCGCGAGATCGTGATCGTGGACGGGGGGTCCTCCGACGGCACGCTCGAGCTCCTCGACGGCGAGGAGGGCGTCACCGTGATCCAGGAGCGGGGCGCGAACATCGCGCGGGGCCGGAACGTCGCCATCGCCGCGGCGACGCACGACGTGCTCGCGGTGGCCGACGGCGACTGTGTACTGGACCCGGATTGGCTGGCGCACCTGCTGGTGCCGATCGCCGAAGGTGCCGACGTCGCGATGGGGTTCACCGCACCGCTCACCGACGGCTTCCTCCAGGAATGCCTGGCGGCGGTGAACTTCCCCATCGATGCACGGGAGATCGACCCTGCGCGGTTCATGCCCAGCGCGCGGAGCGTGGCGTTCCGCCGCGACGCGATCGAGGCGGCGGGCGGGTACCCCGAGTGGCTCGCGATCGGCGAGGACATGTGGGTGAACCACCGGTGGCGGGAGCTGCGCCTGGACATGCGCTTCGCCCCCGACGCCGTCGCGCACTGGCGCCTGCGGCCCACGCTTCGAGCCACCTGGCTGCAGTACTTCCGCTATGCCCGGGGCGACGGGCAGTCCGGGATGTACCCCCAACGACACGCGCTGCGCTACAGCGCGTATCTGGGCGGCGCGGCGGCGCTGTCGGCGCGGCGGCGCCTGCCGGTGCTCGCGGCCGCGGTGGG
>JALYMB010000073.1 GCA_030773935.1 Actinomycetota bacterium
CTGCTGGACCGCTACGACCTGGACGACGTGGCGCCGGGGCTGTCGCGGCCGCTCGGTGAGGAGCTGCTCGAGCCCTGTGTGATCCACGCGCCCGTCGTGCTGCGCCTGGCGCGCGACGGCCTGCTGCACGCAGCCGCTCACATCACCGGCGGCGGGTTCATCGAGAACATCCCGCGCGCCCTGCCGCCGGGTCTCGGGGCACGGATCGAGCTCGGGTCCTGGCCGATTCCGCCCGTCTTCGGCCTGGTGGCGGAGGCCGCGGACGCCTCCCGGGACGACATGTACGGCACCTTCAACATGGGCGTCGGCATGGCCCTGGTGGTCGCCCCCGACGCCGTGCCCGCCGTGCTCGCAGGCGCCGGCCCGGCCGCCTTCCGCATCGGCGGGATCACCGCCGGCGCCGGCGTCACGTTCGCCTAGCTCGCGGCTACGTACGTATCCGGGCTCTGGTCACGGGTGACTATGCGTACCTCACCCGGCGCGGCGGGGTGCGAGACCTCTGTCCCTGCCAGGCGGTACGCGGGAAACCGCCCACCCGGCCGATTCAGTCAGGGCTCGGCGAAGCCGTACCTACAGGAAGCATGGGCAATCATGATCACACGAGCGTCCTCGTCGTCGACGACGAGCCCCAGGTCGTCTGGGTCCTGCAGTTCAGCCTCGAGGCCGAGGGCTACCAGACGTTCGCGGCGCGGGACGGCGTGCAGGCCCTGCTCGCGATCGGCGAGCATCACCCGACGCTCATGGTCCTCGACATCATGATGCCGAACAAGGACGGCTGGTCGGTGCTCGAAGAGATGATGCAGCTGCCGCGCGAGGAGCGCCCCCGCGTGGTGATCGTCTCGGCGCTCGCGAGCCTCCGGGATCGCGCCAAGGCCGCCGAGCTCGGCGCCGACGCCTTCGTGCCGAAGCCCTTCAACGTCGATGATCTGCTCGGCGTGCTGCACGACCTCGAAGATGCGTCCTAGCTGACCCGTCCACGCGACCCGACCGTCAGGGCCTCGCTAACTTCAGGAGGAGCGCACCCGTGCCGGCGAGCCACGCCGCCCCCGCAACCACGGCTCCGATCTTGACCCATCGCGTCGACCGCACGACGGTGAAGCCCACGACGACGCCGGCGACGTCGATGAGGCGCCGCAGCCACGTCCAGCTCGCCGCGGGGAGACGGGCGCCGTTCTCACCCGCGCAGAAGCCGAAGAAGCTGAGCTTCGTCCCGGCAGGGCACGCCAGGCTCGGGATCGTGCTGGCCGCCGCCACCACGCCGGCCGCGAAGATGACGCTCAGGCCGAACACCCATGCCGACCCGGCGTCCGGGTCCGTCGGGCGAGCGAGGATCGCCCGAGCCATCGCCACCGCGGCGACGAGGGCGACGGCGACGAGCATCCCGATCAGCCCAGCGAGTCCGGGCTCGACGGTGCACCGCTGCGTACACAGCGCGATCCGAACCCAGACCACGAGCCAGACCACGGCGCTCGCGATCACACAGCCGGTGGTAGTAAGCCCGGCGATCCGTCCCGCCGGTGAGATCGGTGGGGAAGGGGGCCACCGCTCCCGCTGCATCCGGTGGATCGCCTCTCGCACGGGATCACTCAGTGGGGGAACCGCTGGTGTTCCTTGGGCACCACGGTGGTGCCGACGGCGGCGCAGGTGAGGATCGGCTCGTCCAGGAACTCGGCGGCGCTGTCGCTGACGTCGGTCCGCGCGGCGCCGATCTTCCAGACCTCGAACTCGCAGCGGCGGCTCGAGTTCCCCGCGCTCACGATCTTCCCGCGCGCCTCGATCCAGTCGCCCGCGTACAGCGGCGCGAGGAACTCCACCGACTCGTAGGCGCGGAACAGGCCCTCGTCGCCGTCGTAGCGCATCGCGAGCTCGGTGATGAGGTCGCCGATGATCTTCAGCTGCGTGGCGCCGGCCACGAGGTTCCCCCCGTAGTGGGCGTCCTCCTGGCCCAGACGCAGGCGGATCAGCGATGTCGGCAGTTCCTGTGTGGACACTCCTTCGGCCTCCTCCGGCTCAGCTCGCGGGGTCGGGCACGATCTTGCCGAACCGCACGCCCCGGGCCGGCACGCGCACGACCTCGCCGTCCTTCCTTCGGACGAAGTAGGTCTCCGCGCCGGCATCCCAGCGCTCGAAGATCCCCACCACCTCCGTCTGGAAGCCGTTCGGCAGCTCGAACGCGAAGGACACGCGCCGGCCCAGATCATCGGGCGTCACCAGGTTCGTCTGCATGCCGCGGAGGATATAGGACCAGGTCCTTACCGGCTGAGGCGGGTGATGCCTCCCCTCGGCGGCTCGGGGTAGGCCTCCGGATGCACGGCCCAGGCCAGGATCTCCAGGCCGTCGACGAGGCGCGGACCCGGCCGCGAGAAGAAGGACGTGGCGTCCACCGCGAACACGTTGTCCTCGCGCGCCGCCGGCGTGTCGGCGAAGTCGGGATGCTGGAGCAGGCGCGTGCCCTCCTCCTCCGCCTCCTCCAGGTAGTAGCCGCAGGGCATGAACACGATGGCCTCCGGCATCTCATCGTGGACCTCGCGCCACGTCACCTCGCGGGAGGGCTCGCCCTTGGCACCGAGGACGTTCACGCCGCCCACGGCCTCGACCATCTCCGGGATCCAGTGCCCACCCGCGAACGGCGGATCCGACCATTCGAGCGCGAACACCCGGATCGTGGGCAGACGCAGCCCGATCTCCTTCGTGCGCTCCACGCGGGCCCGCAGCAGAGCGGCGAGCTCTTCGCCTCTGACCGCCTGATCGAGCACCGTGCCGACCGCCTCCACGGAGTCGATGACCTCGTCGAGGGTGCGCGGGTCGAGCGAGAGGACCTTCGCGTCCGGCAGGCCGAGCTCGTCCAGCGCGCGCTGCACCTGACCGCTGGGCACGGCGCACACGCGGCACAGGTCCTGCGTGAGGATCACGTCCGGCCGCTCGCGGCGGAGCAGCTCACGATCCAGCGCGTAGAGGGGCTCCTGCTGGGACATCTTGCTCCGCACCGCGTCGTCGATCTCCCGCGCCGACACCGGGAGTCCCTGTGGAAGCGCACTCCGCGACACGACCGGTTTCGTGACCGCGTCGGGCGGGAAGTCGCACTCATCGGTCACCCCCACCAGATCGTCGCCCAGCCCGAGGGCGTAGACGATCTCGGTCGTCGACGGAAGCAACGAGACGATCTTCATCGAGCCAAGTCTCGCAGGCGCTCTCCGTCCTGCAGCAGGGACACCAGATCCGTGAGCGCCCGCCCCGCCGCCGCCCCGTCCAGGACGCGATGATCGAACGTGAGGCTGAGCGTGCACGCCGGTCGAGGTACCAGCTCGCCGTCCACCACCAACGCCCGTGGCCCGATGACCCCGATCGCCATCGTCACTGCGTTGCCCGGGTTCAACAGCGGCGTGCCGGCCTCCGAGCCGTACGACCCCGTGTTGCTCACCGCGATCGTCGCCCCGGACACGTCGTCGGCCCCGAGACCACCGCCCCGTGCCCGCTCCGCGAGCCGGCGGATCGCCGAGGCGATCGCCGCCAGTCCGAGTGCGCCGACATCCCGCACGACCGGCACGATCAACCCCTGCTCGGCATCCACCGCGACGCCCACGTTCACGATCCGGTGCACGAGGATCTGGTCCCCGGCCCACGTCGCGTTCAGCAGGGGATGGTCGGCCACCACGCGGGCCAGCGCCGCCATCACGATCGGCAGCGGCGACAGTCCCAGCTCTGCCCGGAACTCCTCGAGCGCGCCGCAGTCGACGGTCCGGAACGTGGTCACCTGCGGCACGGCCGCCGCCTCCTCCAACCGCTCCGCGATCGCCCGCCGCCTCCTGCCGACCGCCAGCACCTCGGTGTCGGAGGCGGAGGCCGGCCCATCGCCCGCAGCCGACCGAACGTCCTCGCTGGTGACCCGACCCCCGGCCCCCGACCCGGCGACGCCCGCAATCTCCACCCCGAGATCCCGCGCCAGAGCACGCACGGCAGGCGTGGAGACCGCGCCGGCTGCAGGCGTCGGGGAGAGCGCAGCAGGGGGCTCAGTCCCCCGCCCTGACCCACCCACCGCCGGACCGACCCCGGAAGCCGCGGCGTGAGACAGGGCTGCCCCCCCTGCGGAGCCCTCCCCGCCGCCGTCCCCCGTGCCGACCTCCACCTCGAAGGTCACCAGCGCCCCGCCCACGGCGACGGCCTCTCCCGTCGCCCCGTGCAGCCCGAGGACGACCCCCGCGACCGGCGAGGGGATCTCCACGACGGCCTTCGCGGTCTCCACCTCCACCAACGGCTGATTCAACGTCACCGTGTCGCCCTCGGCGACCAGCCAGGCGACGATCTCGCCCTCTTCGAGCCCCTCGCCCAGATCCGGCATCGCGAAGACGCGTTCGGCCATCAGTAGCTCACCGTCCTGCGCACCGCCGCAGCGATCCGGTCGACGCTCGGGAGGTACCGCTGCTCCAGCGCCGCCGGGGGATAGGGCACGTCCCATCCGGTGACGCGCGCGACCGGCGCCTCCAGGTGATCGAACGCCTCCTCCATGACCAGCGCGGCGATCTCCGCCCCCATGCCGAGTGTCCGCGGCGCCTCGTGCACCACTACCACGCGGCCGGTGTCCCGCGCGCAGCGCCCGATCAGATCGATGTCCAGGGGAGCCAGCGAGCGCAGGTCCACGACGCGCGCAGGGATGTCCTCGTCGGCCAGCACCGCCGCCGCCTCCAGGCATCGCGCCACCATGGCGCCGTAGGAGAAGATGGTGCAGGCGTCGCCCTCTCGCAGCACGCGCCCGGTGCCGATGCCCGGTCCGTCGACGGTGAGCCCGCCCTCCTCCTTCGACCAGTAGCGGGACTTGGGCTCCAGGACGATCACCGGGTCGGGGTCGGCGATCGCCAGGCGCAGCAGCCGGTACGCGTCCAGCGCGCTCGAGGGCGTGACGACCTTCAGGCCGGCGGTGTGCACGTAGTAGGTCTCGGGGCTCTCGCCGTGGTGCTCCTTGCCACGGATCCCTCCGAACGACGGGATCCGGACCGTGATCGGCATGCCGACCCGGCCGCGGGTGCGTTCGCGCATCTTCGCGACGTGGTCGATGATCTGCTCCAGCGCCGGATAGCTGAACGCGTCGAACTGCATCTCGACGACGCTGCGCCATCCCGCGAACGCCAGGCCGACCGCGGCGCCGGCGATGCCTGCTTCGCTGATCGGCGTGTCGAAGACGCGGTCGCCGCCGAACTCTGTCTGTAGCCCGTCGGTCACGCGGAACACGCCGCCCATCCTGCCCACGTCCTCACCGAACACCAAGACGCGGGGGTCCTCGCGCAGGGAGTCGCGCAGCGCGGCGTTCAAGGCAGCCGACATCGTGACCGCTCCCTCAGACATCGCCGAGCGCCTCCGCGCGCTGGCGCTCGAGCGTGGCCGGGGGCTCCGCATAGGTCCAGTCGAACATCCATTCCGCGGGCGGGGGCGGTTGCGACACGACGCCCTCGCGGATCTCGAGCACGCGCCGGTCGGCCTCGCTCTCGCAGCTCGCCAGGAACGCGTCGTCGGCGTGACCGGCCTGGACCAGCCACGTCCGGTAGCGTGCGATCGGGTCGATCGCACGGGCGGTCTCCACCTCTGCCTCGTCCCGGTAGCGGCCGGCATCGTCCGCGGTCGAGTGCGCGCCGATCCGGTACGTCCGAGCCTCGATCAGGGTGGGCCCCCCGCCGTCGATCGCGCGCTCGCGTGCCTCGCGAGTGACGCGGTACACGGCGAGGACGTCGTTGCCGTCCACCAGCACACCCGGGAAGCCCAGGGCTTCGGCGCGCCGCCAGATCTCGCCCCGGGTCTGATCGGCCGTGGGGAGGCTGATCGCCCAGCCGTTGTTCTGGCAGAACAGGATCACCGGCGCGCGGAAGACGCTCGCGAGGTTCGCACCCTCGTGGAAGTCCCCCTCGCTCGCGCTGCCGTCGCCGAAGTACGCGATCGAACACGCGGCCGCGCCGTCGAGACGAAGGCCCATGGCGTAGCCGACCGCGTGCACGATCTGGGTGGCGACCGGGATGCAGATGGGGCCGAACCGCGTCGCCCGCGGGTCGTAGGGCCCCCCGTGCCAGGTTCCGCGGTGGTACGCCAGGTACTGCACGGGATCCACGCCCCGAAGCAGGGCGGCCGCCAGCTCCCGGAACGTCGGGAAGACGAAATCGTCGGTTCCCAGGGCGGCCGCGCTGCCGATCTGGGCGGCCTCCTGCCCCTCGAAGCCGGGGTACACCGTGAGTTCGCCCTGACGCTGCAGCGCGATGCACTCGCGGTCCAGGCGGCGGGCCAGGAT
>JALYMB010000074.1 GCA_030773935.1 Actinomycetota bacterium
CCTTCGCGGTGTTGACGTAGATGTACAGGGACCGGCTCAGTGGATAGCTGCCGTCGCCGATCGTGTCGACCGCGGGAGCGACACAGCCGCTCCCGCCGTCGATCTGGATCTCCTTCACCGCTTCACCCGCGTTCTGCGCGAAGGCGAAGCCGACCCATCCCAGCGACGAGTCCGACCCCTCGATGCCCTGGATGATCACGTTGTCGTTGCCCGAGGACTGGTAGTCCGGGCGGGTGACCGCTGCCTTTTCCTCGGATAGGCCGTTCGCGACGCCCGTGTCCACGAACTTCGCAAGCTCGATGAAGGCGTCGTAGGTGCCGGACTCCTCGCCCGGGCCCGTGATGTCCAGTGGCGCGTCGGGGAAGCTGTCGGTCCCGCCGACCTCCTTCGCCAGCGCGTCGGCATCGCTCCAGTTCTGGAAGCCCTCCGACTCCGGGCCGATCAACGCGTACAGGTCGCCGAGGTTCAGACAGGTTACGGAGTCGTTGGCAGGGTTCGTCATGACGGTGATGCCGTCGAGACCGATCTCGAGCTCCACGTAGTCGATGCCCGCCTTCTTGCAGGCCGCGGCCTCGTCGTCCGCGATCGGACGGGAGGCGTCGCTGATGTCGGTCTCACCCTTGCAGAACAGCGCGAACCCGTCGCCGGTCCCGGGTCCTTCGACGGTGATCGTGACGTCGGGGTTGTTCCCCAGGAACGACTCCGCAACCAGGGACGAGATCGGTTCGACCGTCGACGAGCCGGAGACCGTGACGCTCCCGGACAGAGGGGTGTCGCTGCCTCCCGAGTTCGTGGCGCTGCTGTCGTTGCTGCTGCAGGCCGCGGCGAGCAGCGCGAACGACACCACACCCGCCAAGATGACCCCGGGCTTCTTGACTCTCACCATACCGACTCCCCTTCGATCGCGGACGTGCATCGCATGGAAGGTAGGCAGCGGGGGTTGCCGGACCGTGGCACGCAGATGAACGGAGGGTGAACGATGTCCGAGACGGGAACGGAGGGCGAACGACCGCCTCCGCGAACCGGCCTCTAGACTGCCCGTGATATGGGGAACGTGCTGCTGGGCGTGCTGATCGGAGCCCTGGGCGCCGGGGCGGCGGCACTCGCCGCGCACCTGCGGGGATCGAACCGCGCCACGCAGCTGACCGCCGAGGTCGAGCGAGCCGAGGACCTCCTCCGCGACAGCCAGCGCACCTCCCGCGAGGAACGCCAGGTCCAGGATCTGATCCTGGGGTCGATGGAAGAGGGCGTCCTGCTGTTCGACCGTCGTGGGCGGACGGTGTTCGCGAACGCCGCGGCCGAGAGCCACCTGGGCACGACCCCCGCCGACGCTGCGGCTCTCCTGCCCATCGATCTGCAGAAGGCCGCGCGGCGCGCCGGCGCCACGCGCGCCGTGGTGCGGGTGGCGGTAGAGACCGGGACGCCCAGCCGCTGGCTGCGAGCGACCGCCATGCCTGTGGGCGACGACGGCTCGGTGCTGTTGGTAATCCGGGACGTCACGGAGGCGCGCCGGATCGACGAGGTTCGCCGGGACTTCGTCGCCAACGCCTCCCACGAATTGAAGACCCCCGCGGCAGCGATCCAGGCCGCCGCCGAGACGATCCGCTCGGCGGCATCCGACGACCCGGAGGCCGTGCCACGGTTCGCGAGACAACTGGAGCTGGACGCCTATCGGCTCTCGCACATCGTGGCCGACCTGCTCGACCTGTCGCGGCTCGAGACCGGCAGCGACCTGAGCGACGGTCTGCGGCTGCACACCGTCGTGCGCGAGGAAGCGCAGCGATTCCGGGAACCCGCCGCCCACGCGGGTCTGACGCTGACCGTTGATGCGCCCGACGTCCCGGCGGTGCGGGGATCAGCCCGAGATCTCTCCCTGTTGGTGGGCAACCTGATCGACAACGCCATCCGTTTCACCAAGTCCGGAGGCCACGTCTCGATCCGGGTCGCCGCTGCCGAGGGCCACGTGCGGCTCACCGTGACCGACGAGGGCGTGGGGATCCCCTCGCGCGACCTGCCGCGTGTGTTCGAGAGGTTCTACCGGGTGGACCGGGCGCGGAGCCGCGACACGGGCGGCACGGGTCTGGGCCTGGCGATCGTGAAACATGTCACCGAGAATCACGGCGGCACTGTACGGGTCGCG
Source organism: Actinomycetota bacterium (assembly GCA_030773935.1). GTDB lineage: Bacteria > Actinomycetota > UBA4738 > UBA4738 > HRBIN12 > JALYMB01. Next base: position 2,141 of record JALYMB010000074.1, read on the forward strand.
AGCGAGCTGGGTCGAGGCACGACGTTCGAGGTGCGGCTGCCCACGCTCAGGGAAGGTGATGTTCGGACGCCGGCCGGGGCCGGTTCGAGCGGACCCGACTGATCCGTCACCGCGCCTGTAGGCTCGCCGGCGATGACGATGGTGTTCTTGATCCGTCACGGGCTGACCGACCATACCGGCAGGCGCCTGTACGGTCGCACGCCGGGGCTCCACCTGTCCGAGCGGGGTCGTGAGCAGGCCGAACGGCTCGCCGAGCGATTCTCCGGGGTGCGGCTCGCGGCGGTGTACTCGAGTCCGCTGGACCGGTGTATCGAGACGGCCGCCCCCCTCGCTGCAGCCCAGGGGTTGCGCGTGACCCGCCGCCCCGCGTTGCTGGAGATGGACGCCGGCGCCTGGACCAACCGGCCCCTGTCCGGACTCGCTCGCACCAAGCTGTGGCAGCGGATCCAGCACACGCCCTCACAGGCCGCCTTCCCCGGCGGTGAGAGCTTCGTCGCGGCCAACGCGCGCCTGGTGACCGAGCTCGGACAGATCGCGGGCCGCAACCCCAAGGGGCGCGTGGCCGTGGTGTCGCACAGCGACAACATCCGCATGCTGCTCGCCCACGTGGCGGGCGCCCACCTCGATCAGTTCCAGCGCATGATCGTGGACACCGCCTCCGTGTCCGTCGTGATCGTGGGCGCGGGCATCCCGCGCTTGTTCCTGGTCAATGAGAGCGACTCGCCCCTCGCGCGCTTCGGCGGCGCGGCCTCCCGACGCGGCGTCTACGGGACGTGACAGGATTGGCGTCATGGATCTAGGCCCCGTCGACCGCATCACCACCGACGCCGTCGGTGAGCCCGGCTCCCGCGTGTTCTACCTCCAGGCCCGTCACGGCGCGGAACTCGTCACGGTCGTGGTGGAGAAGGAGCAGGTGCAACTGCTCGGGGCCTCGGTGCTCGAACTGCTCTCCAACGTGGAGACCGAGACGGGCCAGGGGCCGGGCGAGGAGGAGATGGGTCTGGAGGAGCCTCTCGATCCCCGATGGCGTGCGGGCAGGCTGTCGATCGGCTTCGAGGAGGAGCGCGACCTGTTCCTTCTGGAGATCGAGGAGTTCCAGCCCGAACTCGAGGAGGACGATCCCGCCCGGCTTCTGATGGAGGAGCCGGAGACCGTGCGTCTGTTGGCGTCGCGCGAGCAGATGCTGGCTCTGTCGCGACACGGCGCGGCGGTCGCCGAGCGCGGCCGGCCGGCCTGCCAGTTCTGCGGCAATCCGCTCGACCCGCGAGGGCACACGTGTCCCGCGATGAACGGGCACCACGAGCGGGCGTGACCGTCCCGCCCGGCATCCCGGAGGTCCTGGCCGACGGCGACCTGGAACTGCTCGGGCTGCTGCCCCGATCCTCCAACTACGCGTTCCTGGCGCGCGCGACGCTGGGTGAGGATGAGATGCCCGCCGTCTACAAGCCCCGTCGGGGCGAGAACCCCCTCTGGGACTTCCCGGAGGGAACCCTGTGCAACCGGGAGGCGGCCGCCTTCGTCGTGGCCCAGGCCCTCGGGTGGCCCAACGTCCCGCCCACCCTGCTCCGGGGCGGGCCGGAGGGCGAGGGTGCGGTCCAACGCTTCATCCCCTTCGAACCCACGGAGCACGCGTTCACGCTGCAGGAACGCTTCCCGACGGAGTTCCGGCGCCTCGCCTTGTTCGACGTGGTTGCCAACAACGCGGACCGCAAGTCCGGGCACTGCCTCCTGGGTCGCGACGGCAGGCTGTTCGTGGTGGACCACGGCACCTGCTTCAGCGAGGAGCCCAAGCTCCGCACCGTCCTGTGGGACTACGTGGACGAGCCGATCGCCGCGGGCGACCTGGGTGATCTCCGCGACCTGCGGGCCGGGCTCGAGGCCGGACGCACGCGGATCCAGCTGGACGAACTCCTCAGCCCCGGTGAGGTGCGGGCCCTCATCGCACGCCTGGAAGGGCTGCTGGCCGACGGAAGGTTCCCGCAGCCAGGGCCGGGACGTCCGTACCCATGGCCGATCGTGTGAGCCTGCGGTACCTGGAGGTCCCAACGCCGCTGGGTGAGCTCACGATCATCGCCTCCGACGAGGGGGTCGTGGCCACGCTGTCCGAGCAGGAACGGGCTTCCGGCGGCCTCGAGCGCTGGGAGGCAGCCGCGGGGACGTCCGCTCGGCGGTCGCCCAGGGAACTGTCGCCCGTGCGGCGAGAGGTGGACCGCTACTTCGCCGGACATCTGCGCACCTTCGCGACACCTGTGGACCTTCGATCCGTCGGTGAGGGGTTCGCCCGCCGGGCGCTGGAGGCGGTGCGCACGATCCCCTACGGGGAGCTGTGGACCTACGGGGACGTCGCCGACGCCGCCGGCAGCCCGCGGGCGGGCCGGGCAGCGGGAAGCGCCCTTCGGCGCTGCCCGGTGGAGATCATCGTGCCGTGCCACCGCGTGGTTCCGGCCGGCCGGGATCTCGGCGGCTACGGGGGACATGAGGAGCGCAAGCGATCCCTGTTACGCCTCGAGGGAGCCATCTGATCCCGGCCTCAGCGGTAGGCTCATGGCCGTGAGGAGCCTCCCCCTCGTGTGCTCGGTCGCCGTCCTGCTGGCCGGGTGCGGCAGCGGCGCCGCGCAGTCCGGCCCGACCGCGTCGGGCCCGTCGGGCCCG
>JALYMB010000075.1 GCA_030773935.1 Actinomycetota bacterium
TCTCGGTCCCGTACAGGTCGTCGTCCATCACGACGCCGTCGACGATCGTCGGGTGGCAGAACAGCCCTCGGTCGGGGTCGCCCACGAACCCCTCGCGGGGGTTCGCCGCCGTGATCCGTCCGGTGCCGGTCGATCCCAGGATCGAGTGGTGGGGTTGCACCAGGTCCAGCCATCCCAGGAACCGGTCGCAGAAGCGGCGGCTGATCATGGGCCCGTACAGCACATCGGCGGTGGGGTCGCCGATCGCGGCCGCACGGGTGGCGGCGTCGAAGCGGCCGACGAATTCGTCGTGCACGCTCGCGTGCACGATCGCGGTGCCCAGGCTCGTGCATCGCTGGCCGGCTGTGCCGAACCCACTGAACAGGGCGCCCTCCACCGCGAGGTCGAGGTCCGCGTCGGGCATCACGACCAGGGGGTTCTTGCCGCCGAGCTCCAGGCACGGGGACTGCAGGTGCCGGCCGCACAGCTCGCCGATCCGCCGCCCGACGTCGGTGGAACCCGTGAAGCCGACCTTGTCGACCACGGCCTCTCCGAGGGCCTGCTCCAACCCCGAGAAGGTCTGCGCGCCGTCGGCGAGAACCAGGTTGAAGGCGCCCCGCGGGAAGCCCGCGCGGAGGAAAAGCTGCGCGAATGCGTCCGCGGTGGCCGGCGTGTACTCGGCCGGCTTCCACACCACGGTGTTGCCGCACAGCAGCGCCGGCACCAGGTACCACGAGGGCACCGCCACGGGGAAGTTGCCGGCCGTCACGATCGCAGCGACGCCCACCGGCGTGCGGAACGTGAACAGCTGCTTGTCCGGCATCTCGCTCGGCACGGTCTGCCCGTACAGCCGCCGCCCCTCACCCAGGAAGAAGTTGCAGGTGTCGACGACCTCCTGCACCTCGCCCCTCGACTCCCTGACGGACTTGCCGATCTCGCGGGTGATCAGCTGCGCGAGCGCCTCCGCGTTCGACTCCACCAGGCGGCCGAGCTGCTGGATCGCGCGTCCCCGGACCGGCGCCGGAACGGCCGCCCACCCACGCTGCGCGTCCTTCGCGGCGCGGCACGCCTCGACGAACGTCGCGGCGTCGCCCAGGGCCGCCTCGGCGACGACGTCATCCAGACGGGCGGGGTTCTCGATCGTGATCGTGCCCCCGGCGCTCTCCACCACCTTGCCTGCGACGATCGAAGAGACGGTACGCGCGGTGGAGGTCGCCATGAGCGGGATGGTACCGCCGGCGCCCGCGTCTTGGCGGTTCGGCGCCCCCTTGCTAGCATCGTGATGCGGGGTGGAGCAGTCCGGTAGCTCGCTGGGCTCATAACCCAGAGGTCACAGGTTCAAATCCTGTCCCCGCGACTAGGGAAACAGCAGGTCAACGAGGGTCCCGTTCCGGCGGGACCCTTTGCGTTGCGGCCTCGTTGCAAACATCAGCAAACATCGGCCCCGAAAGGCGCAGGGATCCCGTCGCTATCTGCGGTGGAAGAAGTGGAACTTGAGGAAGTAACCCACGTGGGGAATCGACCCATCGCGTCCCAGGCTGGATCTATCGAAGGGGCGCACCTAAGCACTCCTAAGCCCCGTCGCCCGGGCTTGTGCGCTGCTTGGGCTTGGGAAGTAGCCCAGCAGCTGCTGCTGCACCGGCGTTGCGATCCAGGCTCAAGGATGCAGACCCGTGACCCTACAAAGAGGGAGCGACGTACCCCCCATAAGCAACATGGGTGCAGGTAGGGGGAGTAAGCATCTACCTACCCTGGTCCCCCGCCCCCCGGGGCTCCTCCGCACCCACGACCGGAGGGGGGAGGGGGGTGGCAGGGACTGGGGTTAGTAAGTAAGCGCACACGACCATGTATATCTACCCAGCGGAAAAATCTGCGGCCTACAAAGAGGGGATGCTAGAGCTGGGCTCGCCAGCAGAGGGTGGCCGGAGGCTTCCTGCGCCATGCCACCCGCGTCCACCCCGGTAGCCCGAAGTTCCAGCGGGCTACCGTGGTGCGGGCATACCCTCGTCGCGGATCCGCTTCGCGAGGTCGTGAAGGTTGTCGGCGGCCTGCTCGGTGTCGATGCCGGCGCGTTTCGCGGCCGCCTCGAGCTGGTCGTAGGTGATGTTCGCGTCACTGCCGTGCTTCGCGTTCGGTTCACCGCAGCCACAGGTCATGCACATGGGTCGGCTCCTTCCGTCGTGGGTCGCGTGCGGCCTACCCACTGCGGTCGGAGCCGAACCCGGGGGTCAATAGCCGGCGACGCGGCGGGCTACCGGTGCCCCAGTCCGCGGGTTTGACGGCGGGCCCATGAGGGAAAACAACACGGACATGGCTCGTGCAGATCGGGACGCTGATCGCAACCGGGTACCGGGAGGGCGACGGAAGACGGCCCAGGCCATCACCGGCGCACTCTTGATCGTCGGGCTCCTGCTTGCGATCTTCGTCCTTCAGAACACGACGGACACGGAGATCGAGTTCCTGTTCTGGTCGGCGTCGGTGCCGCTTGCGGGAGCGCTGCTCCTTGCGGCGGTCCTGGGAGGAATGTTCGCCTCGCTCGTCG
>JALYMB010000076.1 GCA_030773935.1 Actinomycetota bacterium
GTCCCGAGCGGTCCCGAAACCGCGAGGACGACGGAGCCACCGGAGACGGTGACGCCGCAGGACGAGCGGGAACGGATCGGTCGTTCGGGACCACCTTCTTGACGGGCCGCGACGCCGAGTAGAAAACGATCGCGTATGGGGAAGGCGTGATCGGCTCCAAAGGCGTCGCGGCCCGTCATGATCTTCCGGACGCAACGCCCCGCAGCCGGACATCCGTCGTACATCAAGTGACGCAGACGCCACACCGGCGTCGGTGGTCGCTACAGAACCGCGTCGAGGAACTTCCGCGTCTCCGCGCGTTGCGTGTGGTTGAAGACCTCGTCGGGTGTTCCCTGCTCGAGGATCGCACCCTCGTGGAAGAAGAGCGCGCGGTTGGCGACCTCGCGCGCGAACCCCATCTCGTGCGTCACCACCATCATCGTCATGTGCATCTCCGTGGCGAGTGACTTCATCACCTGCAGCACCTCGCCGATCAGCTCGGGGTCCAGCGCCGAGGTGGGCTCGTCGAAGAGCATCACGTCGGGCTCCATCGCGAGCGCCCGGGCGATCGCCACACGCTGCTTCTGCCCGCCGGACAGGCGGATCGGGTACTCCTCGGCCTTGTCCGCAAGTCCCACCTTGGCCAGGAGGTCCTTGCCCGACGCCCGCGCATCGGCCTCGGGGATCCCCTTCACCGTGAGCGGGCCCTCGATGACGTTCTGGATGGCCGTCATGTGGGGGAAGAGCTGGAAATCCTGGAACACCATCCCGGCGTGCATCCGGAGCCGGCGCACCTCCTCCCGCTTGTGGCGGCCGCGGTGGCCCCCGGCCAGATGGATCCCGGCCACCTCGATCGTGCCCTCGGTGGGGTCCTCCAGGAAGTTGATGCACCGCAGCAGCGTGCTCTTCCCCGACCCGGAGCGCCCGAAGATGACCACGACCTCGCCCTTATGGACCTCCATGTCGATGCCCTTGAGCACCTCGAGATGCCCGAACGACTTGTGGAGGTTCTTCACCCTGACGACGGGTTCGCCGTTCGCGGTCGTCACGGCCCTGGCTCCTCCGGCGTGGAACCCCGCTCGGTTCTCGGAGCGCCCTTGGGGTCGGGCAGGTCCACCGCCATCGCGCCACCGCCTCCTGCCGCCGAGGCCTCGGTGACGAACTTCGTTCTGCCGGGCTTCGGCGGCGTCACGCCCTCCCGCACGTACCCCTTGCTGATCCGGGCTTCGAGCTTGCTCTGGAAGAACGTGAAGATCGCCGTGAGCAACCAGTAGATCCCGGCCGTCACGATGAGCGCCTCGAGGTTGCGGAACCCGGCGCTGCCCGCCACCGTCGCGCGCTTGAAGAGGTCGTACCAGAAGACGGCGCTTGCGGTCAGGCTCAGCAGCGCCGTGTCCTTGATCATCGCGATGAATTCGTTACCGGTCGGGGGGATGATGACCTTGAACGCCTGCGGCAGCACGACGCGCCGCATCCGCTGCGGGTAGCTCATGCCCAGGGCGTCCGCGGCCTCGGTCTGCCCGGGGCCCACGGCGAGGATGCCCGCGCGGAAGATCTCGGTCATGTATGCCCCGTAGTTGAGCCCCAGCGCGAGGATGCCGGCGAAGATCGCCGAGAGCAGGAAGTACTTCTGCGCCGCGGCCGGGACGATCCCGCGCACCTGCAACGACAACCCGATCTGTGGCAGCGCCAGATAGATCAGGAAGATCTGCACGATCAGCGGGGTCCCGCGGAAGAACGAGGTGTAGAACCCGCTGATGCCGTACGCGATTGGATTCCTCGACAGACGCCCCAGCGCGCCGAACAGAGCGAGGATCGTTGCAAGGACGATCGAGATCACGGCGGCGACGATGGTCACCCAAACACCCGTGACGATGAACTTGAAGTGCGTTCGCATCCAGGCGATATCGAAGCTCGACAGGTAGAACAGGACCCCGATCGCGGCGAAGATCCCGATCCACACGAGGGCGACCTTCACGCGGAACGACAGGGCTCCGCCCTCGGTCCGGACGGGATCGGGGGGACGGGTCTCCCCGATCCCCCCGATCTCTACCTGTTGTGCCGCCATGGCCGGCGCCTCGTTCCTAGCCGCCCTGCTGCAACGAGTAATCGATACCGTGGTACCACTTCATCGAGGAGGCGGAGAGCGTCCCGTCGGCGTGCATCGCCGCGATCAGGTCGTCGAGGGCCTTCACGAGGCTCGTGTCGTCCTCCGGCGCGGACTTGTCCACCGCCACGGCCAGCGGCTCGTAGTAGATGGGATCGCCGACGAGCTTGATCGGCTTCCCGGCGTCGATCCCTCCCTGCAAGATCGGGATGGCGGAGAAGGCCGCGCACAGACGGGCGCAGTCGCCCAGCGCCAGGTCGTCGATGGCCAGCACGTCCGTCTTGTACGTAACGATGTCCGCGCCCTGCCCCTGGAAGTCGATCGGGTAATCGGGGATCTCCAGCGTGCCCTCGAGGTACTGCTCGTACGTCGTCGCGATCCCGACACCGACCTTCTTCCCGGTCAGATCGTCCGGTGTGGTGATCGACGTGTTGGCCTCGTTCACCGCGATGCCCGCCGGCGTGTAGTAGTAGGGGTCCGTGAAGTCCAGGACCTGCGCGCGCTCGGGCGTGATGGTCATGGATCCCACGCTCACGTCCCATCGATCGCTCCATGAACCGGCCGTGATCACGTCCCAGCCAGGCGTCGCCCACTCGATCTCGACGCCCAGACGCTTCGCGAGCTCGGTGGCGGTGTCGATGTCGAAGCCCTCCCACTTCCCGGTGGCCTCGTCGAGCGAGGACGCGGGCGGATACTGCGGATCGGTGGCAACGCGGAGCGTGCCGCTCGTGCAGATCTTCGCGAGCATGTCGCCCGCGGTCATATCCGCGGTTGCGCAGACCGTGCCGCCGGTCGCCGGCGCCGAGGTACCGGCGCCGGGCTCAGCCGTGCTGCTGTTGTTGCTGCACGCCGCCCCGACGATCGCGAAGACCGCGAGCAGAGCGAGCGGGATCCGGTGAGATACGCGCATCTCTCCCCCTTCCGACGGGGCGAGAACGCCCCGCTACTTCCTGAGCTGCACTATAGGAGGCACCATCCAGCCGCACAACGCAGTGGCGCCGATCGGCGGGCTACGCACCGATCGCGTCCGGCAGGGCGGCACCGGGGAAGTACGTGCCGAAGAGCAGTGCGTAGCTTCCCTCGTCGAGCATCGCCTGCAGCGCAGCGTCCACCGCCGCGAGCAGCGCGGTCCCCGCCCCCGTGACCATCACATCGTCGTCGCCGGTGTCGTCGGTGAGCGCCACGACCAGACGTGGACGGTGTTCGACCGCCGCCCAGGCCGCCGGCTCGGTGTCGGCGACGGCGGCGATCGCACCGCGATCCAGCAGCGCGTAGGCGCGCCGGGGATCACGGTGGAAGGATCGAAGGTCGGCTCCCGTCCCACCGAGCGTCTGCCTCGCCCATGCGGGGATCGGCGCCGGAGCGGCGAGGCCGACGACGTCGCCCGGCCCCAGCGTCGCCGTGAGATCCTGACCGGCAGGGGTGGTGCGGGGCGCAACCAGCGCCGCCCGGGTGCTGAGGAAGACGCGGGAGGCCGGCGTGCCGGGCACCAGCCCGTCCCGCGGCATGAATAACACGTCGACACGCCCGCGATCCAGGGGGAGGGCGCCCGACCCGCACGAGGTCCGGGTCCAGCTCAGCGCCAGCTCGAGCCGCCGGGCGATCGAGCGCGCGAACTCGACGTCGAAGCCGGCGAGATGCCCGCCCGCGTCCCGATACGCGTAGGGCGCTCCGGTCCGGCACGACCCGACGGCCAGGACGCCGGCGGTTCTCAGCGGGAGCGCGTCCGTCCCCGTGGTGCCCAGGGGCACCCACCGACCGGCCTGCGCTCGGTACAGGCGCACGCGCGACTGCGGGAGGGGAGACACCCCGGAGCTCGTCCGGTACGTGGTGCCCAGGCCCTGGAAGGCGGGCGCTCCCCGGAGGTCACCCAGCACGGACGAGGCGGTGGCGGCGCCGGCCCCGAACGCGCGCAGGAGCATGCCGCCCGCGTCCCAGCCCTCTGCCGCGAAGATCCCGGGCGGGATCGCGTAGTCCGCCTGATAGTCGTGCACGAACCGCTGTGCCGGTGCATCGGTGGAGGCCGACAGATCCACGCACGGGCATGCCACCACCGTGCCGTCGGCGGCCGGGCCCGACAGCTCGAGGTAGGCGCCGTCCTTCATTGCATCCACGCCCACCACGAGCACGTCGGCCTCCCCTTCGGTCAGAGCGTTCCGCAGTTCGCCCGCGCCCGTCCCGTAGCCGGTCCACAGCACCGTGCTGCAGCGGGCCCGTCCGATCGAGGCCGCGGTCCTCGCGGCGTCATCGGCGGCGGGATCCAGCGTCACGGTCGCGGACAGCGCTCCGCGCAGTCCGGGCTCCAGCAGGTCCGTCATCGACCGCGAGTACGGTGTGCCGTCGCCGGCCAGGCACACGCCCTCGTCGCGCCGGCTGCCCCGAACGTAGCCCGCCAGCGTCGTCGCCTCCCGCCGCGCTCCCGCGACCAGGGGGAACCACGTGCCCCCGTTCGATCCCGCGAGCACCGACAGGCTCAGCACGGGGATCCCCGCCGCGCCGAGCTCCCCGCTCACGCCCGCCGTGTCCCGCCAGTACGGGCCGGCCACCGCGGCGACGTAGGTGGGATCCGCGGTCACCTCGGCGGCCATCGTGGCGGCCGTGGCGGGATCACCGCCCGTATCGAAGCCCACCAGCTCCGGGACCACGGACAGACCCCCCGCCTGGATCGCCTGGCTGAAGGCCAGCTTCATCCCAAGGAACGCGGGCAGCTCGTGGGTGTTCGGCGACTCGATGGAGCCGTCCTGGAAGAAGGCCACCTTGACCGAGACGGGGTCGGATGCGTTCGCCGGGGTCGTCGGTGGGAGCACGCTCCCGCCCGTGCAGGCGCTCGCAGCGGCGGCCGTGGCCACCAGGACCGCGAGCGCGCGAGCACGGAGCGTCACTGGATGTTGTGGGTGCCGCGGCGCGACGATCGCGTGGCGGGCACCCGGTAGTGTAGGGAGCCCTCGCCGGGATGGCGGAACTGGCAGACGCGCGGGACTCAAAATCCCGTGGGCTTCGGCCCGTGCGGGTTCGACCCCCGCTCCCGGCACCTCCTAAACGACATGGGCCTCGGGCACCAGGTCCCCTCGCTCGAAGCGCTCCAGCGCCAGCGAGGTCACGTCGACCGTGCGAGCGCCGCCGTCCACGATCATCTCCGCCATGAGCTTGCCCACCACCGGCGCGTGCTGGAAGCCGTGGCCGCTGAAGCCGATCGCGAGCCACAGGCCCTCCACCGGCGACTCGCCGAGGATGGGATGCCGGTCGGGCGTCATCTCGTACAGACCGGCCCACGACGCGGCGATCCCGGCCAGCTCCAAGGGCGGGAACACGCGCACCGCCGCGGGCAGCAGCTCCTCCTCCACGAACCGGTCGTCCACCTCGAGGGAGAAGCTCGCACGCTCGTCCACGCCTCCCATCCCCATGAGCACACCCTCGCCCTCCCGGTGGAGATAGAAGGACGTGGCGGCGTCGATCACCAGCGTGCGTCGCTCGGGCACCCCCGGGAACGGGCCGGTGGTCACCACCATCCGCGGGATCGGCTCCAGAGGAAGCTCGATGCCGGCCGTCGCGGCCAGGGTGCCCGCCCAGGGCCCGGCGGCGTTCACCACGGCATCGGCGCCGACATCGCCTTCGGAGGTGCGCACACCCGTGACGCGGCCGGCCCGCGTGAGGATCTCCGCGACCTCGGTCCCCAGCCGGAGCTCCGCACCGGCCCGGCGGGCCGCGGTGGCGTAGCCGAGCGTGAGACCAGCGGGATCGGCGATCCCGTCGTCCGGGCAGAAGGTCGCGCCCACCAGCCCCTCCTGCGCGATCCCCGGCGCCACCGCCGAGGCTTCATCCGGCGTGAGCAGACGCGCGTCCACGCCCAGGGACCGTTGCATCTCGGCGGCGGCGGCGAAGGTCGCCCAAGCCGGACGATCCCGCACGAGGAAGAGGTAGCCGTTCTGCACCACGTCGAGCGGGAGCCCGTGCTCCTCGGAGAAGTCGACGATCATCGGCACGCTCGCGAGCGACAGCTCCACGTTGATCTTCGAGGAGAACTGGAACCGGAAGCCACCCGCGCACGCGCCGGTGGACCCCGTCCCCACCGCGTCGGCGCGCTCCAGCAGCAGGACCCGGCCGGCACCCGCCTCGGCGAGATGGTAGGCGGCGCTGCAGCCGACGACGCCGCCGCCCACCACCACGACGTCTGCCGTCTCGTTCATGCATCCACCGCCGCTCTGGCCACGACGAGGTCCTCGAAGGCCATCCCCACCGACACGAACAGGGTGAGGTCCCGGGGCGAGCGGCGGACCTCGGCGCCACGCACCACGTCCGCCAGATCCGCCACGACGTGGTCGTCGCCGATCGCACCCTCGGCCAAGGGGATCAACAGGTCGCCGGACTCCGCCATCGCCACCTCCCGCGTCTCGACCACGACGCGGGCGCGGGCGACGGTCGGGGTGTCGAGCTCCCGGGTATCGGGGGTGTAGGCGCCGACGGCGTTCACGTGCACCCCCTCGGAGAGCATCGCGCCGTCGAACAGCGGCCGAGGGCTGCCCGTGCAGGTGCACACGATGTCGGCTCCCGCAACGTCGGCGGGGGATCCGACACGCCCTCCCACCTCGGCGGCCAGCGCCTCGGCGCGTCTCGGCGTCCTCGACACGATCACGACCTCCTGGATGTCGCGAACCGTCCTGACCGCTTCCACGTGCCCGCGGGCCTGGACGCCCGCGCCGAACACCACCAGCCGGCGTGCGTCCTCCCGCGCGAGGAATCGGGTTGCGAGCCCGCTCACCGCGCCCGTTCGAAGACGGGTGAGCGACGTGCCGTCGATCACGGCCTCCGGCGACTGCGAGCCGGGGCCGAACAGGACGTAGGTCCCCTGAACGAAGGGCAGCCCTCGATCCGGGTTCGCGGACGTCAGCGTGATGAGTTTCACGCCCACGCCCTGGTCTCCCGCCGCGGGCATGAGGAGGAGCTGGCCATCGGGCGTGGACGTGGCTGTTCGGAGCGGAAGGCCCGGCACGCCGGCCGCGAACCCGGCCTCCAGGGCGTCGATCGCCGCGCGCATCCCGAGCCGGCGGCCGAGCTCCGCCGCGTCGATCAGGTCCACCTACAGCTCCCCGAGATAAGCCTCCCGCATCTGCGGGCTCGCGAGCAGATTCGCCGCGGTATCCGTCAGCACCACCTCGCCCGTCTGGATCACGTACCCGCGATCGGCGATCGACAGCGCCATGTTCGCGTTCTGCTCGACGACGAAGACCGTGGTGCCCAGGGCCCGGATCCGTTCGATGATGCCGAAGACCTGATCGACGAGGATCGGCGCCAGTCCCATCGACGGCTCATCCATCAGCAGCACCTTCGGGCTCGCCATGAGCGCGCGGCCCATCGCCACCATCTGCTGCTCGCCGCCCGAGAGGGTGCCGGCCTTCTGCTTCAGCCGCTCACGCACGCGCGGGAACGTCTCCAGCACGCGTTCCCGGTCCTCCTCGATCGCGGCACGGTCGGTGCGCTGGTAGGCCCCCAGCTCCAGGTTCTCGGCCACCGTCATGTTGCCGAACAGCCGGCGGTTCTCCGGGACCATCGAGATGCCGCGCCGCACCACCTCGGTGGTGGACAGGCCGCTCACGGTCTCCCCTCCCAGCAGGACCTCTCCTTCGCTGGGCGTGACGTAGCCCAGGATCGTCTTCAAGGTCGTGGTCTTCCCGCTGGCGTTGCCACCGAGCAGGCACACCATCTCGCCGGCGTAGATCTGGATGTCCACGTTGCGGAGCACGGCCACCAGCCCATAATGCGTGCTGACGTTGCGCAGCTCGAGGACGGGCTCGCGTCCCTCGGCCGCGTCGCTCATCCCGTGGCCTTCGTGCCGAGGTAGGCCTCGATCACATGCTCGTCGTTCGCAACGTGCTCGTAGGTGCCCTCCGCGATCTTCTGGCCGTAGTCGCACGCGATCACGCGGTCCGAGACGCCCTTGACCACGCGCATGTCGTGCTCGATCAGCAGGATCGTCACGTCGAGCTGGTCGCGCATCCGCACGATGTGATCGCGCAGCTCCAGGGTCTCGCGAGGGTTCATGCCGGCCGTGGGCTCGTCGAGCAACAGCAGCGTGGGGTCGGTGGCGATCGCCCGCGCCATCTCGAGGCGGCGTCGATTCGCGTAGGACAGCACGAACGCCGGCTGGTCCTGCCGGTATCCGGCGAGCCGCGACCCGAAGAACCCGAGCGCCGCAACGGCGCGCTCACGGACCCGCCGCTCCTCCCGCCGCTGTCCGGGTGTCCGGAACACCGCGCCGAACACCCCCGACCGCGACCGGCAGTGCTGCCCCACCATGGCGTTCTCCAGGACCGTCATGTTGGGGAAGAGCTTCACGTTCTGGAAGGTCCTGGCGATGCCCAGCCGAACGATCTGGCTCGGCGCCCGGTCAAGGATCGACTCTCCGCGGAAGACGATGTCCCCGCCGTCGGGGCGGTAGAGGCCGGTCATCACGTTGAACACCGTGCTCTTGCCCGCTCCGTTGGGACCGATGATGCTGACGATCTCGTGCTCGTCGACGGCGAAGGACAGCTCGTTCAGGGCGTAGAGGCCGCCGAAATGCTTCGAGAGCTCGCGGACCTCGAGCAGCGCGGTCATGTCTCCAGCTCCCCGCCGGTCGGCTCGGGGGCGTTCTCGACGTCGGCGATGAGCGCATCCTTCGCCACCTGGTCCTGCGACCGTTCGTCCTCGCGGAGCTCGCGCATCCGCCGGACGTTGGGGACCAGCCCCTGCGGACGCAAGAGCATGATCGCGATCAGCGCCCCGCCGTAGATCAGCAGCCGATACTCCTCGAACTGCGACAACACCCCGGGCAGCCCGATCAGCACGAGCGCGCCCAGTACCACACCCGGGATGCTCCCCAGCCCTCCGAGGATGATGACGGCGAGCGCGGTGATCGACACGAGGATCTGGAAGCTCTTGATGGTGAGGGACCCCAGACTCACGGCGAACAGCGCCCCGCCGATCGAGCCGACGGCGCCGCCGATCGCGAAGGCCAGCAGCTTGTACCGGATCGTGCTGATGCCCATGGCGTCGGCCACCTGTTCGTCCTCGCGCATCGCGTTCCACGCGCGCCCGATCCTCGAGTCCTGCAGCCGCCAGGAGACGTACATCGCGAGCAGGCAGAAGAACAGCGCCAGGTAGTAGAAGTGCCTCGGATCGTCCTGGAACTGGAAACCGGTCCCAGGGATCGGCGCCTTGGTGATGGCGCTCATCCCGAGGGCACCGCCGAACAGCCCCTCGGCCCAGGTCGAGCCGAAGATCACGCGAGCGATCTCACCGAACCCGAGCGTCACGATCGCGAGGTAGTCACCGCGAAGCCGCAACACGGGCGCGCCGATCAGGGCCCCGATCAGTGCGGCGACCGCCACCACGATCGGCAGGGCCGCCCAGAACGAGAGGTTGGCGCCGAAGACGGGGGGCTGGAAACCCTTGAAGGTCACTCGCTGTCCCCCGGTGAGGATCGCCATGACGTACGCGCCCACCGAGAAGAACGCCACGTAGCCCAGATCGAGCAGGCCCGCATAGCCGACCACGATGTTCAGCCCCAGGCCGAGCAGCAGGAAGATGCCGACCGTTCCCAGGATCCGCGACACCACGGGCCCCACGAGGTACGGCAGGACGAGCAGCAGCCCCGCGACTACCAGCCAGGCCACGACCGACGCGGTCCGGCGGGACCCGAGCCTGCCCTCCAAGGGGTGCGTGTCCTCGCCGTCGACGCTGGCCGTGGGGAGCTCGGGCCGGAACACACGGCCCAGCCGCTCCCCCAGGCCGAACCAGGCGGCGGCCGCGGCGACGACGAACACCACGGCCGCCCCGAGCGGCGTGAGACCGAGGCTCACCCGGCCGTAGAGCCAATCGCGGCCGATGTTGAGCTGGTCCAGAGCGGTCGGGACGATCCGCTGCAGCAGTCCCATCACCACCACCGCCACGGTCCCGCTCACGAGGACGCGTCGGAGCCGACGGTCGGCGACCCGGAGGAGGCCGCCGGCGGTGGCCACCACCGTGAGCAGCGCCCCCAACAGGGCGGTCCCCGCCCACGCGTTCATGTGGAAGGTGAGCATGCCCATCAGTTCGGGAGAGACCGAGCGCAGGACGCTCCGCACGGCATCGACGCCGATCAGGTTCGCGAGCCCGATCGCCGCCGCCGTGACG
>JALYMB010000077.1 GCA_030773935.1 Actinomycetota bacterium
GTGCTCTGCACGGGCCGACCGCAGCGACGCCGCGAGGCGATGCCTTGCAGGCCCCGTTGGCGTAGTCCGGCGGAGCTGCCACCTACACTCCATACGTGGAACAGCCTGCATCTGCACAGATTGCGCGCGTGATCGTGATGAAGTTCGGCGGCTCGTCGGTCGCCGACGCCGAGAAGATCCGCAACGTCGCCCGGCGGCTGGTCGCGGCCCACGAGACGCGCCGGCCGGTGGTCGGCGTCGTCTCGGCGATGGGCAAGACGACAGACGGGCTGGTGTCGCTGGCCGGCGAGGTCTCCACGCGCCCGCACCCGCGCGAGATGGACATGCTGCTCTCGACCGGCGAGCGGATCTCGGCCGCGCTGTGCGCGATGGCAATCGAGGATCTCGGCCACCGGGCGGTCTCGCTGACCGGCTCCCAGGCCGGCATCGTCACCGACACCACCCACACCAACGCCAAGATCGTGGACATCCGCCCCAAGCGCATCCGGGAGGCCCTGGACGAGGGCCGGATCGTGCTGGTTGCCGGCTTCCAGGGCGTGTCCACGGCCTACGACGTGACCACCCTCGGCCGCGGCGCATCCGACCTGACCGCGGTCGCGCTGGCCGGTGCGCTGGACGGCGACTGCGAGATCTACAGCGACGTCGAGGGCGTGTTCACGGCCGATCCGCGGATCGTGCCGGAGGCCCGCAAGCTCACCCGCGTCTCGCCGCTCGAGATGCTCGAGATGGCGGGATCGGGGGCGCGCGTGCTCCAGCTTCGATCGGTCGAGTTCGCCCGCAGCCACGACGTTCCGATCCACGTACGTTCGACCTTCTCCGACGCGGAGGGGACCTGGATTCGAGAGGACCCAAACATGGAAGACGCGATCATCTCCGGCATCACCCACAACGTCGACGAGGCGTACGTGACGCTCACCGACGTCCCCGACAAGCCCGGCACCGCGGCGTCGATCTTCAACGCCGTCGCCGCCGCCCACATCAACGTCGACACGATCATCCAAAACGCGGTCACGCACGGCGACGCCGACGTCACCTTCTCGATCCCGCGCGACGAGCTGCCGCTGATGACCGACACCATCGAGGGGCTGTGCCGCGACCTCGGCCTGCACTGGCGCGTGGACGACGAGGCGGGCAAGGTGAGCCTGATCGGCGCCGGCATGAAGAGCCACCCCGGCATCGCGGCGAGGATGTTCCAGACGCTGGCCGAACACGGCATCAACGTGCGCATGATCGCGACATCGCCGATCAAGGTCTCCTGCGTGATCGCCCGCGAGAAGGTTCCGGACGCCGTCAAGGCGCTGCACGCCGCGTTCGCGGACGAGCTGGAGCTGGCCCGAGGCGGTGCCGCGCATGTCTAACCCCCGCGTCGCCGTGGTCGGCGCCACCGGCGCGGTCGGCCCCGAGGTGCTCACGATCCTGGCCGAGCGCGGCTTCCCCGCCTCCGAGGTGGTGCCGTTCGCGTCCGCCCGCTCGGCCGGCTCACAGGTCGACTTCGACGGCGGCAAGCTGCAGGTGCGCGAGCTGACGGAGGACGCTCTGGAGGGCTTCGACCTTGCGCTCTTCTCCGCCGGCAGCGGCACGTCCCGGCAGTTCGCGCCGGAGGCGGTGCGACGGGGCTGCGTGGTGGTGGACAAGTCGAGCGCGTTTCGCATGGATCCGGCCGTGCCGCTGGTGGTGCCGGAGGTGAACGGCGACGCCGCGAGCGCCCACAGGGGCATCGTGGCCAACCCGAACTGCTCCACGATCCAGCTCGTGGTGGCGCTCAAGCCTCTGCACGATGCGGCCCGCATCCGGCAGATGACGATCGCGACCTACCAGGCCGTCTCGGGCACCGGCAAGCGTGCGATGGACGAGCTACGCTCGCAATCGTTGGCGCTCTTGCAGGATGACAACGTCCAGGCCTCCGTGTACCCTCACCCGATCGCATTCAACGCGCTGCCGCAGTGCGACGTGTTCGAGGGCGATGAGACGACCGAGGAGACCAAGCTGGTTCGCGAGACCCACAAGATCATGGGTGACGATACGATCGGCATCACCGCCACCTGCGTGCGGGTGCCGGTCTGGCGCTCGCACTC
>JALYMB010000078.1 GCA_030773935.1 Actinomycetota bacterium
CCCGTGGACCCACCGGTTGTCCGACGACGTCGTCACGACGGCGGCCCAGCGCCTTCGGATCGTCTCCACCCTGGACATCTGCTCGTACGGACACGACACGCCGCAGATCCGCACGGCGCTGGACAACCTGCGCCGCTTCCACGCCGCAGGGGGCACCGTGATCTACGGAACGGATCTGGGCAACGGCGCGATCCCTCCGGGGATCCACACTCGCGAGCTCCAGCTCCTCGTCGAAGCCGGGTTGGAGTACGAGGAGGTGCTGGAGTCGATGGTGCGGGCGCCGCTCGCGCCCGGGGCGCCGGCCGACCTGTTGGTCCTGGGCGCCGATCCCCTGGACGATCTGGCCGCCTTCGACGACATCCGAGCGGTGATCCGAGGCGGTCGCGTGGTGCGTTCCGAATGATCCCGTCGAGGCGTTCGGGCGCCCTCCTGCCGTCGCCCGGGCTTGCCGGAGGCTCGCCATCGGCGTAGACAGGACAGGGATGGAGTCCATGATGGGATCCGGTGCGCCTGCGGGGGTCGCCGACGACGACGGCATCACGCCGGAGGAGCTGCAGCTCGCTGCGCGGAACCACGGGATGCCCCTGGAGGGCCTGCGGTACGACCTCACGCCGATCGGACTGCACTACCTCCTGATCCACTTCGACATCCCGGCCGGCGACGCCGACAACTGGACCGTGCAGATCCGAGGACGGGTCCGCAGCCCGCTCACCCTCACGATGAACGACCTCCGAGCGCGGCCGGCGGCCACGCATACGGTGACGCTCGAGTGCGCCGGCAACGGCCGCGCGCGCCTGCATCCGCGGCCGATCAGCCAGCCGTGGCTACAGGAGGCGGTGGGCACGGCGGCGTGGACCGGAACGCCGCTCGCACCGATCCTGGCCGAGGCGGGCCTGCACGATGACGCCGTGGAGCTCGTGTTCGAGGGCGCCGACCACGGCATCCAGGGCGACGTCGAGCAGGACTACGAGCGGAGCCTCACGGTGGCCGAGGCGATGCGCCCCGAGGTGCTGCTTGCCTATGAGGTGAACGGCGTGCCGCTCCCGCCTCAGCACGGCTTCCCCCTCCGGTTGCTGGTGCCGGGCTGGTACGGCATGACGAGCGTGAAGTGGTTGCGCGCGATCACGGCCGTGGCGGAGCCGTTCTCGGGCTTCCAGCAGGACGCCTACCGCGTTCGCCAACACGAGGACGATCCCGGCACCCCGGTGACCAGGATCGAGCCGCGCGCCCTCATGATCCCGCCGGGGTTCCCCGACTTCCTCTCACGGGTGCGCATCGTGGATGCGGGCCGCTGCCGCCTCGAGGGCCGCGCGTGGTCGGGGCGCGCGCCGATCGAGCGCGTCGAGGTGAGCACCGACGGCGGGACGGAATGGGCCCCCGCCCACCTGGGAGAGCTCCCCGAGACCTTCCAATGGCGTGGCTGGACGTTCGACTGGGACGCACGACCGGGGGAGTTCGAGCTGCTCGTCCGCGCCGCGGACGGCACCGGCGCCGTTCAGCCGGTGGAGCAGCCGTGGAACCACCACGGCCTCGCGAACAACATGGCGCAACGCGTGCCGGTGACGGTGCGTCCGGCGAGCTAGTCCGGTTCAGACGAGTGCGCGGAGCTCCGAGAACAACCGGTCGATGTCGTCCTCGATGTTGAAGAAGTGGGGGCTGACGCGCAACCCGTCGGCACGGAAATCCGTGCAGACGCCCCGTGCGAGCAGGGCATGGCAGATCTCACCGGCTCGTGGTCCCACACCCACGTTCACGACACCGCCCCGCACGGTCCGGTCCCTGGGGGTCCGCACCGCAAGGCCCATCTCGTCCGCGCCGGCGATCACCTGGTCGGTCAGCTCGCCCTGCCGCGCGCGGATCCGCTCCACCCCGACCTCGGTGATCACGTCCAGTCCGCCCTGCGCCAGGAACACGACGGGCGCCGGCGGCGTGCCGTGCTCCAACCGCCGTGCGGTGGGGTGGTACACGAGATGCTGCGTGTCGAACGAGAAGGGTTCTGCGGTGGCGAACCAGCCGGTGATCCGCGGCTCCAGCGCGGGCAGCAGGTCGCGGCGCGCGTACAGGAACGCGAGTCCCGGACCGCCGCACAGCCACTTCAACACGCCGGCCGAGTAGAGATCACAGCCCAGATCGTGCAGGTCGAGCGGCACGATCCCCGCGCCGTGGTAGTCGTCGACGAACGTCAGCGCGCCCGCCTCCCGGGCCATCGCACACACGGCCTTCGCGTCCATGATCGCGCTGGACCGGTAGAGCACGCGGTTCACCATGACGAGGGCGGTGCGCTCGTCGATCGCGTCCGCGTAGGTTTGGAGGGGGATCGTGAGCCCGTCCTCACTGGGCAGCCAGACGATCTCGGCCTCGGGCTGGGCGAGCCAGACGTGGCCGTCGGTGGGGAAGTCGAGCTCGGACAGAACGATCCGATTGCGCGGCCCCGACAGGTCCAGGCAGGTCGCGATCGTGGAGAGCGCGACCGAGATGTTCGTGGTGATCGCGAGCTCGTCGGGGTCGCAACCGACCATCCCCGCGAACGTGCGCTTCAGGTCGCGCATCGCCGGGAAGATGTCCTCGAACCACACCAGGTCCGGAGCGCCCTTGGAGGCCCATGCATCCACGTACGCGTCGAGCCGCGACCGCGCCCGAGTCCCGACGGGGCCCAGCGAGGCGCTGATCAGATAGGCGGTGCGCTCCAGGACGGGGAACTCGCCCCGGTAGTCGGCGAGGTCCCGCACCGACGCCCGACCTACCCCTCGGCGTCGGGGAGCGTCGCGTCCGAGGCGTCCCCGCCGGCGTGCTCCTCGAGGTAGTCGACGTACATCGGCCGCAGAGCCTCGCCCAGGTCGCCCTCCCCGGCATCGAAGAGGTCGTTGATCAGCGCAAGCGGCCGCATCACGTCCACCTTGCTGCGTTGGTCGTCGCCGACGGCGGCCTCGGCCACCGGCAGCGCCTCGATCAGCCGCCACAGGAACCCGACGTCTACGCGCCGCTTCGCCACGGCCAGCGCGCGGTCGTGCAGTTCCCTCGTTGGCAGGGCGTCGAGCTCGTCTCGAAGGCTCACGCGCGGCAGACTACCGCACGATCGACCGGAGCCAGCCGAGCGCGGCGGCAGCGAGGACCACCCACACCACGTTGACCCGGAAGCGCTGGATCGCGAGGGCGGCCGCGACCGCCAGGGCCACCGCGAACCCGTCGACCGAGGACCAGACCGGCAGCGCGATCGGGGTGAGGAAGGGCTGCCGGCTCGTGGCCCGTTCGAACAGGACGCCGACGCCGAAGGACACGGCGAGGCTCGCGATCACACCAACCACGGAGGCGGTCACCCCCGACAGCGCCGAGCCGAGCCGCTCGTTCCCCCGCAGCCGTTCCACGAAGGGGGCGCCCAGGAAGACCAGGAGGAAGCACGGCGCGAAGGTTGCCCACACGGTGACGAGCGCACCCAGCACGCCGGCCGGAAATGGAGCGAGGTCGCCGGGGAAGCGATACGCCGCGAGAAATCCGATGAACTCCGCGACCATGATGAGCGGTCCCGGAGTGGACTCGGCGAGGCCGAGCCCCGCCGCCACGTCCGTCGCGCTCAGCCACCCGTACTGCACGACGGCAGCCTGCTTGATGTAGGCGAGGACGGCATAGGCCCCGCCGAAGGTGACCACCGCGGCCCTGCTGAAGAAGAAGGCCTCCGTCGTGAGGGTGTCGCCGCCTCCACGCCACGCCGCCACCGCCAACAGAGGGAGCCACCAGACCGCGAGCCCGATCGTCAGGATCCGGATCGAGCGGCCCCAGCTGGGCTTCGCGTACGGCGCCGCGGCCACGTCGTCGCCGATCACCACGTCGTCCGCGTCCGCCGCAGCGCCGTGGTCGGTAGGCTGCGCGTGAACGAGCACGCCGGCCAGCGCGGCGCCCGCCACCACGAAGGGGAAGGGTACGCCGACCACGTGGATGGCCAGGAAGGCGGCGGCCGCGATCGCCGTGAGGAGCGGGCCGCGGAGCGCGCGGGCGGCCAGACGCAGCAGCGCCACCGTGACGATCCCGACCACGGCGGCGGCGAGGCCCGCGAACACCGAGCCGACCCACACGAGGTCGCCGTGCGCCGCGTAGGTCCATGCAAGGACCAGCATCAGGAAGAACGCGGGGACGATGAAGGCAAGCCCGGCGACGATCCCGCCCCACGTTCGGTGCAGGAGCCATCCGATGTAGATCGCGAGTTGCTGCGCCTCCGGACCGGGCAGGAGCGTGCAGTAGCTCAGGGCGTGCAGGAAGCGGCGTTCGCCGATCCACCGCCGGCGGACGACCAACTCGTGGTGCATCAGTGCGATCTGGCCCGCGGGTCCGCCGAAGTTCACGAACCCGAGCTTCACCCAGAAGCGAGCCGCCTCCTGGAACGGGACGTGGTGGCCGGGCGCCGGTGCCGGCTCAGCCACCTCCTGGCCTCGGTTGTGCCGGCATGAACCGATCGAACCACAGCAACACGCGGGTGGCCAGGTCGATCGCCGCCGGGAGGTCGCGGACGCCGTGCCCTTCCAACGGATACCGCACCACCTCGGTCGGCACGCCACGCTCCTTCAGGACGCGATGGAACTCCACCGCCTGCCCCGGGGGCGTGGCCCGGTCGCGCGTGCCGGCCGTGAGGAGCGTCGGGGTACGCAGACGATCGGCCGCGAACACCGGGCTGCGCTCGCGGTAGTGTCCTCGTCGCTCGGCGACGTCGCCCCCCAGGAACTCCATGGCCCAGCTGCCCAGGTTGCTCTCGTAGCGCTCGGAGAACCAGTCGCTCACGGGGGAGATCGCCACCGAGGCGGCGAATCGCGGGTCGACCACCGGGAGCCAGCACGCCATGAACCCGCCGTAGCTCCCGCCGGTCACGCCCAGGCGCGTCGGGTCCGCCAGGCCGAGGCCCACGACGTGGTCGATCCCCGCCAGCAGATCGCCCGCGTCATCCCCACCCATGTCGCCGACCACCGGCTCCACGAACCCCCGGCCCCGTCCCCAGGAACCGCGAGGGTTCGGCTCCAGCGTGGCGTATCCGCGATCGTGCAGCAGTGCGCGCAGGCCGGACGGCCAGAAGTCCTGGAACCCCCAGACCGGACCGCCGTGCACCTGCAGGATCAACGGGAACGGGGGCGCGCCGTGAGGGAGCGTGAGGATGCCGTCGATCCGAAGGCCGTCGGGGGCCTCCCACGACAATGCCCGGCGCTCCGCGATCGTGGCCTGTACCGCCTCGGTCCCTGCGTGGGCGGTCGTCACCACGGGCCGGACCTCGCCGGCCTCCACGGCGACCAACGATGGCGGCCGGGCGTGCGACTGCAGGGGCAGCACGACGTCGTTCCCCAGCGGCGCCCCACCCAGGAAGAACGAGGCCCCACCGAACTCCGCCGTGGACCACCGCTCCGCCGACGTGCCGGCGATGGGATCGATGTCGAGCACGACCGTGTCCAGGCCGCGCACGCCCACGCCCAGCAGGCGGTCATCGCCGCTCCAGGCCAGCCACGCGATGTCGGCGCCGGCGGTGTCAACGCGTCGTGTGTGCCCGTCCGCCGGGTCCAGCAGGAGCAGCTCGCCGGCCACGACCAGCCGATCGCTGCATCGCGCCTCCACGACGGCGACGCACCCGCCCGACGCGGACGCCGACACCCACCCCAGCTGGATGTCGCTCCTTCGCAGCACCCTTTCGGAGCCGGTGGCCAGATCGATCGTCGACAGGCGCGCGCCGTACCAGTCGCCCTCGCCGCCACCCTCCGACACCACGGCGGCCACCCGGCGGGGCCCGCACCAGCAGGCCTCCCAGACGTTCAGCTCAGCGGGGGAGACCACGGCGACCGTCGCGGCGATGGGGTCGATCGTGTACAGCCGCCGGCGCGTGTCGTCGCCCTCCTCGGAGGATTCGACCTCGGGCAGCCAAGGTGGCGCCTCGCCGCGACCGCCGACCGTCCCCGATCCGACGGCGTCGGAGCGTTCGGCCCCCGCCCCGGCGACCAGAGCCAGGATCGATGATCCGTCCGGGGACCAGGAGTGATCCTCGACCACGCCGGGCAGATCGGGGAGGGCGCGCGGATGCTCGAAGGCGGGGGCGTCCAGCGCCCACAGCGCCGGCCGGCCCGTGACGGCTCGGTCGGAACGGAAGGTGAGGACGGCGCCATCGGGCGACCACCGCGGCTGGTCGTCGTCGTGCGCCTCCGCGGCGACCATGCGCATCCGGCTGCCGTCGGGCGCCACCAGGCACACCCGTCCCGCGGCGTGCCCCTCGAGCTTTTCCAGCGTCTCCGCGCGGAAGGCGATCAGTCGGCCGTCGGGAGAGACGCGCGGGTCGCTCGGATCCGCGATGCGGCCGAACCCGGGCCCCAGAACCCTCCGGAAGAAGGCCTCCACCGCACGGTACTCCGGCGTCTCCCGAAGGTCCGCGTCCACGTTGCGGAGGATACCGGGGGAGGGGCGTGTCGGGCAGCGCCTTTACACTGGGTCGGTGGGTACCGAACGCCTCATCATCCACGGCGCCCGTGAGCACAACCTCAAGAACGTCACGCTCGATCTCCCCCGTGACCGACTGATCGTGTTCACCGGCCTGTCCGGCTCCGGGAAGTCCTCGCTTGCCTTCGACACGATCTACGCGGAGGGCCAGCGGCGTTACGTGGAGTCGCTGTCGTCGTACGCCCGGCAGTTCCTGGGACAGATGGAGAAGCCCGACGTCGACTTCATCGAGGGTCTCAGCCCGGCCATCTCCATCGACCAGAAGTCCACCTCCCGGAACCCCCGGTCCACGGTGGGGACCACCACCGAGATCTACGACTACCTGCGGGTGCTGTACGCCCGCGTGGGGCACCCGCACTGCCCCAAATGTGGCCGCCCGATCGGCCGTCAGACGCCCGACCAGATCGTGGATCAGGTGATGGAGCTGCCCGAGGGGACCAGGTTCCAGGTGCTGGCTCCCATGGTGCGCGGCCGCAAGGGCGAGTACGAGAAGCTGCTGGGCGACCTCGCGCGGAAGGGATTCCCGCGGGCGCGCATCGACGGCGAGGTTCGCGATCTGTCGGAGCCGATCAAGCTGCCGAAGACCTTCAAGCACACGATCGAAGTGGTGGTGGACCGGTTGGTCGCCAAGCCCGACATCCGCCGCCGCGTGGCCGATTCGATCGAGACCGCGCTCCAGCTCGCCGAGGGAAGCGCCGCCATCCTGATCCAGACCGACGAGGGCCACGAGGAGATCCAGAACTTCTCGCAGTCGCTCGCGTGCGCGTTCGATCAGATCAGCTTCGAGGAGCTGGCACCCCGCAATTTCTCGTTCAACTCACCGTACGGCGCCTGCCCGACCTGCGACGGGTTGGGAACCCACCTCGAGGTCGACCCGGATCTGATCGTGCCGGATCCCGACCTGTCGGTCGCCGAGGGCGCCATCGCGGTGTGGTCCAGCGGTCGTCTCGAGTACTGGGACCGGGTGCTCGAGGCCGTCGCGCAGGTCCACGGGTTCTCGCTGGACACCCCGTGGAAGAAGCTCGGCAAGAAGGCCCGCGAGATCCTGTTGTACGGCTCCGAGGAGGAGATCTTCGTCCGCTACAAGAACCGGTACAACCGGCAGCGTTCGTACCACACCACCTACGAGGGCGTGGTGTGGAACATCGAACGACGCCACGACGAGACGGACTCCGACAGTCAGCGCGACAAGCTCGAACAGTTCATGCGAGAGATCCCCTGCCGGGCCTGCGGCGGCGCGCGACTGAAGCCGGAGAGCCTGGCCGTGACGCTGGACGGTGTGAACATCTCCGAGCTCACCCGCAGGTCGATCCGCGACACGCTGGCGTTCGTGGACGGCATGGACCTGTCCGAACGCGAGGAGATGATCGCCGAACGGCTCCTGCGGGAGATCAGGTCCCGGCTCGGATTCCTGGTCGACGTGGGTCTGGCCTACCTGTCGCTGGACCGCGCCGCGGGGACGCTCGCGGGGGGTGAGGCGCAGCGGATCCGTCTGGCCACGCAGATCGGCAGCGGCCTGGTGGGCGTGCTGTACATCCTGGACGAACCCTCGATCGGGCTGCACCAGCGCGACAACCGGCGGTTGATCGACACGCTGATGCGACTGCGAGACCTCGGCAACACGTTGATCGTGGTGGAGCACGACGAGGCCACGATCCTGGAGGCCGACCACATCGTGGACATCGGTCCACTGGCGGGGGAGCGGGGCGGCGAGATCGTGTACACCGGGGACCTGAAGGGTCTGCTGGAGGAGGACCGCTCGCTCACCGGGCTGTTCCTGTCGGGGCGGCGCCAGATCCCCACCCCGCAGGTGCGACGGAGCCCGGGGGAGAGGAGGCTTGTTCTCCGGGGCGCCACGCAGCACAACCTCCGCGACGTCACCGTGGAGATCCCGCTCGGGCTGTTCGTCTGCGTCACGGGTGTGAGCGGCTCGGGCAAGTCCACCCTGGTGCAGGACGTGCTGCTGCGAGCGCTGATGCAGAAGGTGTACCGATCGCGTGTCCTGCCCGGCGCGCACAAGAAGCTGGTGGGGTGGGAGCAGATCGACAAGATCGTGGATATCGACCAGTCCCCGATCGGACGAACGCCTCGGTCGAACCCCGCCACCTATACGGGGGTCTTCGACCACGTGCGGAAGCTCTTCGCGCAGGTGCCGGAGGCGCGGCTGCGCGGCTACCAACCGGGCCGGTTCAGCTTCAACGTCCGAGGCGGCCGCTGTGAGAACTGCGCGGGCGACGGGCAGATCAAGATCGAGATGCACTTCCTGCCCGACGTGTACGTGACGTGCGAGGTGTGCAAGGGCCGGCGGTACAACCGGGAGACCCTGGAGGTGAAGTACAAGGGCCGTTCGATCAGCGACGTCCTGGAGATGAGCGTGTCGGAGGCCGTCGAGTTCTTCGCGAACATCCCACCGATCGCCCGGCACATGCAGACCCTGTCGGACGTGGGTCTGGGCTACATCAAGCTGGGGCAGCCCGCGCCCACCTTGTCGGGCGGCGAGGCACAGCGGATCAAGCTCTCCTCGGAGCTGCACAAGCGCGCGACCGGCAACACGTTCTACGTCCTTGACGAGCCCACCACAGGCCTGCATTTCGAGGACATCCGAAAGCTCCTGCAGGTGCTGCAGCGGCTCGTGGCCACCGGCAACACGGTGGTGGTGATCGAACACAATCTGGATGTGATCAAGACCGCGGACTGGATCCTGGACTTGGGTCCGGAGGGTGGTGACGGAGGCGGTTCCGTCGTCGCGTCGGGGACGCCGGAGCAGATCGCCGCGCACCCCACGTCGCACACCGGACGGTTCCTGGCGGAGGTCCTCGATCGCGTTGCGCCGGAGCCCTCGGAGGACGCCGACGGTGCCCGGCAGCTTGCCCCGCAGCCCTGACGATGCTTGCTAGGATTCCCGCCGACGTGTCCAAGCGACTGGTCCTTTCCATCCTCGCGCTCGCCCTCGTCGGCGCCGCATGCGGCGAGCCCCCGGCCGGTCAGGTCGACTTCGGATCGGGCCGACAGTTCGTCCCGCAGATCGCGGACTCGATCGACGACGTCGGCGCCGGGGCCGCCATCGCGCTCGGTGCCGACGGCCTGCCCTTCATCTCCTACTACGGGTTCCCGGCGAAGCTCGTGGAGGGCGAGATCGCCCTCGGACGCCCGGTCGGCGCCCCGTTCGTGCCCGGCGTCCTGATCGCGAGTCAGCAGAAGGGCGTCTGGAACCGCGGTGCGGCGGCCATGTACCGGGACCCGCCCGCGCTGGTCTCGGTGCCCTTCGGCCCCGACACGGTGGAGTCGCTGTCGGCCGCCACGCCGGAGAATACGAACGGCACCGACATCGCGGTGGATGCCGACGGCACGATGCACGTGGTCTGGACCGGTCCGGACGGGATCTGGTACGCGAGCGGCAGCGACTCCTTCACCGCCGAACACGTCATGACGTTCCTTCCGTCCTTGAGTCAGGCCGGCCCGATCGGATGGCCGTCGGTGGCCGTCGACGAGAGCGGGGTCCCGTGGATCGCAGCCACGGTGGCGACGACCACCGGCCAGGAGGTCGTGGCCGCCACCTCGCGCAACGGCACGTGGGACATGCAGACCGTCGCGGAGATCTCTCCCTGTGGCGGATGCCCCGATCCGGCTCGGACCGGCATCGCGGTCACACCCGACGGGCCCGTGGTCGTGTACGCGGATCCGGCCAGCGACGCCGTCATGGCGGCCCGTCTGCACGGCCGATCCTGGACCTCCGAGACGGTGGAGGCGCGAGCGGACGGCGGCGGCATCTCGGTCACCGTCGGCACGGACGGCACGATGTTCGCGGCCTACTACGCGGGCAAGGACACCGTGAGCCTCGCGGTCTCCGACGGCGACGGCTGGATCGCCACGGACGCCGCCACGGTCGGCGGCGGCAGTGCGGAAGGAGAGAGCACCGGCGTCGCCGTCGCCGACGACGGCACGGCCTACCTCACCTACGTCGATCCGGGCACGAGATCCGTCGTGCTGGCCTCCGGCACCGCCGGCGGGGTGTTCGAGCCCGTCGCGACGCGCGCGACCGAGGGGGGGAAGTGGCCCGCCGTCGACGTGACCCCCGACGGGGCGACCGTCTCCCTGGCCTGGTACGACCCCGAGGGGCAGGACCTGGCCTACGGCACCGTCGCCGACTCCACGGACCTGATCCTCGCCGCCCCCAGCCCCCCCTTCGCCCCGGCCTCTGCCGCGCCCGGCGGCGGCGCCGAGTGCACGGCCGACAGCACCCAGCCGGCCACCGACGTCACGGTGGTGGCGCCGCCCGGCGCACAGGCCAGCGGCTTCGACACGACCTGCGTCGTCGTGCCCGCCGGGCAGAAGATCTCGATCACCTTCGACAACCAGGATCCGGGCCAGCCGCACAACCTCAGCGGGTATACGGATTCGAACGCGACCGATCAGCTGTTCACGAGCGGGCCCTTCGCTCCGGGGCCGGAGACGCAGGGCCCGGCTCCGTTCGGACCGTTCGACGCGGGCACCTACCACTTCCAGTGCGACGTCCACCCGACCACCATGTTCGGCACGTTCCTCGTCGCGAAGGTGAAGAAGAAGTAGCGGCTCGTCCGGGGGTCCGCCGAAGGCTCGGCTAGGATTGGAATCGTGAGCGTCACTCGCCCGGCACCCTCCAGCATCCCCGACCTGCCGGGCGCGTACCTCTACCGGGACGCCGACGGCCGCGTCGTGTACGTGGGCAAGGCTCGCTCGCTCCGCAAGCGCGTGGCCTCCTACTTCGGCAAGCCGCAGCACCCGCGCACCGTCGCCATGCTGGACTCGGCCACCTCGTTGGAGTGGATCGTGGCCTCCACCGAGCTCGACGCGCTGATGCTCGAGTACAACCTGATCCAGGAGCATCGTCCGCGTTTCAACATCCGCTACCGCGACGACAAGTCGTACCCGTACCTCGCGCTCACGGTGGGGGAGCGGTGGCCCCGGGCGCAGGTCCTGCGGGGGGCCAAACGCAAGAACGTCCGCTACTTCGGCCCGTACGGCCACGCCTGGGCGATCCGCGACACGCTCGACGCGCTCACACGGGTCTTCCCGGTGCGCACCTGCTCGAACGCGTTCTTCGACCAGCGCGCACGCGCCAAGCGGCCGTGTCTGTACTACGACATCGGCCGGTGCGCCGGCCCGTGCGTGCCCGAGGTCACCGGCGTCACCGAGGAGTCCTACCGGGGGCACGTCGACGCGCTGGCGGACTTCCTCGCCGGGAACGCCCGACCGGTCCTCGGCCGCCTGGAGCGCGAGATGGGCGAGGCGGCGGGCCGCACGGAGTACGAGCAGGCCGCGAAGCTCCGGGATCAGCTCGGGGCCGCCCGGCGGGCCATGGAATCGCAGGAGATGGTGCTGACCCAGCCCGAGGACCTCGACATCGTGGGCCTGGCCGAGGACGATCTGGAGGCCGCGATCCAGGTGTTCTTCGTGCGCGGCGGGCGCGTGATGGGCCGCAAGGGGTGGGTGGTGGATCGGGTCGAGGAGCTCGACCGGGCGCAGCTGGTCGGCTCCTTCCTGGAACAGCTGTACATGGAACGCCAGGAGGTGCCGCCCAGGGTGCTGGTGCCCACCGTCCCCGCCGACGCCGACCTGATCGAGGCCTGGCTGGCGGAGCGCCGCGGGAGCCGGGTGCGGGTGGCGATCCCCGAACGCGGTGCCAAGCGCAAGCTCCTGGAGGTGGTGGGCCGCAACGCATCGGAGGCCTTCCACCGGCACAAGCTGAAGCGTGCGTCGG
>JALYMB010000079.1 GCA_030773935.1 Actinomycetota bacterium
GGCGAGCGCCAGGTGGCCCTGGACAAGGCGCTGGCCGGGATCGAGGCCGATCGGGAGCAGGGCGGTGCGGGGATCTCCAACCCCGTCGCCGCGCGGACCTGGTGGATGGCGCGGCTGTTCGACGAGGGGTCGGTGGGCGGCAGCGAGGCGGTGGCGGAGGCCAGGCGGCGGCTGGAACGCCACCACTGGGAGCAGGCCCTGCGCGAACCAGAGATCGCACTGCCGGTCGCGGAGGCGCAGGCCTGATCCCTCGCGAGGCCAGGCACGGTTCGGGCACGAGTGGGGCCCTCAAGCTTCACGGCCGTGCGGCCGAGGATGTTTGCAGAGGGGGAGATCGTCGTGCAGGCTGGCCTGCCCGGACGTTGCGGATCGCTCCCGTATCCGGTAGGGATAGGTGCTTCCCCATGGCCAACCGAGGGCACGTCTCCATCGCCGGCCGCGCGACCGCGGCCATCCTTGCGCTTGCGCTGGGTGCCCTGCTCCTGCCCGGGGGCGCCGCCGCCGCACCCTCCCAGCAGGAGGTCGAGCAGGCGAAGAACAAGGCGGAGGTCCTCGCGGGGCGTGTGCAGGCGGCCCGGGACGAGCTCGCCGTCATCGGTGCCCAGGTCGGCGCGGTCACCGAGCAGGTGCTGCAGGCGGAGGACAAGCTCGAGGCGATCCAGACAGAGCTGAACCAGACGCGCGAGGAGCTCGCCGCCACCCAGGCGCGCTACGACGTGGTCGCCGGTCGGTTGAACGAGCGAGCCCACGACGCCTACATCGAGGGTCCCGGCTCGGGCCTGGAGTTCATCCTGGGCGCGACGTCGCTCACCGACCTTTCGGACCGGGTGACCTTCCTCGACGCCGTGCAGCAGAGCGACGCCGACCTCGCCACCCAGGTGGAGAGCCTCGCGAACCAACTGGAGGCCGAGGCGGCGCGCACGGAGAAGCTCGAGGTCAAACAGGCCGCTCTGGTCGACGATCTGCGAGCCAAGCGGGCCGAGCTGCAGGCGGCACAGGACCGGCAGCAGGAGATCCTCGACCGGATCGAAGCCGACCTCCGCGAGGCGCAGGCGCTCGCCGACAAGCTCAGCAAGAAGCGCCAGGCGTGGCTGAAGGCCCAGCTGGCGCCCACCACCGGCAACGGCGCTCTCAAGGTCTGTCCGGTCGCCCAGCCCCGATCCTTCGGCGACGGGTTCGGAGCTCCCCGGTACGCCGGAGGGTTCCATCTGCACAAGGGGGTGGACATCGTGGCCCCGACGGGCACGCCGATCTACGCTCCCTTCGACGGCGTGGCCCGCTCCTCGTACAACGGACTCGGCGGCAACGCCGTGTACGTGACCGGCGCGACGGGATACGTCTACAACGCGCACCTCTCCGAATACTCGGCGAACTCCAACGGCTCGGTGCGCGCGGGTGAGGTCATCGGGTACGTCGGTACGTCCGGCGATGCCATGGGCGGGGTGCCCCACGACCACTTCGAGTACCACCCCTTCACGATCCCCTCGAACTGGCCGGCGAGCGCCTACGGCTACTCCGTGATCGACGACGCGATCAACCCGTACCCGCTGCTGGTCGACGCCTGCCTCTAGAGACTCAGCTGCTGGGCGTCGGCCCTCCCCGATCTCTGCCTCGCAGCAGCAGGCCCAATCCCACGAGCCCGGCGCAGACCCCGGCCACGATCAACGCGATGCCCAGCGTGCTGTTGCCGCCGCCGGCCGCAGGCGCGGGACCGCTCGACACCGGGGTGAGGTCGCCGGCGGCCGCGACGTAGCCGAGCGTGTCGACGGGACCCTCGGTCTGCTGGATCGCCGGTGAATCGCTGCCCTTCGAGACCGTCCAGACGCGCCCGTCCTCCGAGGCCACGACGGTGTGCGAGGTGGCGTGGGCGTTCGGCGTCAGCGGGTAGATCAGGATCACCTCCAGGGGCGGCCGGATCCTCCGGACGTCGGCGCCGCCCGGCTCGTAGGTCGCCTGCACCCGGTAGACGTTCCCGACGATCTGCAGCGGCTCATCGGGCGTTCCCAGGGTGGCAGGGTCCAGGGGAGTGGTGGTGAGGTGCACGTGGTCCTGTCCGGCGGCCGCGGGGAACGTTCCGGCGGTGAGGATGAGCG
>JALYMB010000080.1 GCA_030773935.1 Actinomycetota bacterium
TGCCGACCCTGCAGACCTCCGTCCTGCTGGAGATGCTGACGGTGGCGGGGCAGGCGGGCGCGGACGCCGTCGTCCTCCTGGACGGGGACCGCTTCCGGCCCATGCCGATGGTGCTGCGCAGCCGGCCGGCCCGCGAGGCGGCCCACGCGCTGCTGCACGCCGGGGAGCGCCGTCTGCGCGCCCTTCCCGAAGCGCTCCGGACGGCGGCCATCGACGAGGCCACCTGGCTGGGACTCGATCCACAGCGCGCCACGCTGCGTGACGTGGACGAACCCCGGGACCTCGAGCCCTAGGGTCGGGCCGATGGTGCGCCGGGAGGGGCCGTTCGGCCGAGCGCGCCCGAGACCCCCCTGGGGTAGGCTCCGCGGTGAAGAGCGGGGCCGGCGCGTTCGCCCCCCGCGCATCAGAACCCTCCTTTTCGAAAGGACCTCCGATGGCGAAGCGACGCGTCCTCATCATGGGAGCCGCCGGCCGCGACTTCCACAACTTCAACACCGTGTTCCGCGAGGACCCCGGCACCGAGGTCGTGGCCTTCACCGCCACGCAGATCCCGTACATCGACGATCGGAGGTACCCGACCTCCCTCGCGGGGCCGAGCTACCCCGACGGGATCCAGATCTACGACGAGTCCGAACTCACGCGGTTGATCCGGGAGCTCGACGTCGACGACGTGGTCTTCGCGTACTCGGACGTCCAGCACGTGTGCGTGATGAGCAAGGGCTCGGAGGTCATGGCGGCGGGGGCGAACTTCCTGCTGCTGGGACCGGACGCCACCATGATCGACGCCGCGATCCCCGTGGTCGCCGTGACGGCCGTTCGCACGGGCGTCGGGAAGAGCCAGACCACCCGCGCGATCGCCGGCGCCCTCAAGGAGATGGGGAAGAAGGTGGTGGCGGTGCGGCACCCGATGCCGTACGGGAACCTGGAGAAACAACGGGTGCAGCGCTACGCGACCCTCGAGGACCTCGACCGGTACGAGTGCACGATCGAGGAGCGCGAAGAGTACGAGCCTCACATATCGAGCGGCACGATCATCTACGCCGGCGTGGACTACGGCGACATCCTCGCGCAGGCCCAGGCAGAGGCCGACGTGCTCCTGTGGGACGGGGGGAACAACGACCTGCCTTTCTACCGCCCCACGGTGCACATCGCGTTGGTCGACCCTCTCCGCGCGGGGCACGAGCTGCGCTACCACCCGGGGGAGACGAACCTGCGCATGGCCGACGTCGTGATCGTGAACAAGATGGACTCGGCGACGCCTGAGCAGATCGAGCAGGTGGACGGGACGATCGCTCGGGTGAACCCGGCCGCCACGGTCGTGCACGCCAACAGCAGGGTCACCGTGGACGACGGCGAGTCGATCCGGGGCAAACGCGTTCTGGTCGTCGAGGACGGGCCCACGCTCACGCACGGGGAGATGAAGATCGGGGCCGGCGTGGTGGCGGCGCAGCGAGGAGGAGCCGCCGAGATCGTCGACCCGCGGCAGTGGGCGGTCGGCACGATCGAGGAGACCTTCCGCAAGTACGACGTCGGCGCGGTCCTGCCCGCGATGGGGTACAGCGAGGGGCAGCTCGCCGAGATGGAGAAGATCATCGACGCCGCGGACGTGGACCTGGTGGTGATCGGCACGCCGATCGACCTGCGACATGTGATCGACATCCGCAAGCCCGCCGTTCGCGTGCGCTACGACCTCGAGATCCTCGAAGGCGAACCGACGCTGCAGGACATCCTGCGGCCGGTCGTGTAAGCGCCGGAGTTCTGATCGCGGTGGAACGGGTCGTGGTGGCCCTCGGCGGCAACGCACTGTTGCGTCGCGGCGCGGAGGACACGTTCGAGGAGATGTACCGCTCCGCCCGCGGGGCGGCCGAGAAGGTGGCCGACATCGCCGCCGCCGGCTGGGAGGTCGTGGTGACCCACGGCAACGGGCCGCAGGTGGGCCGCATCCTGCTGCAGCAGGAGGCCGCGAAGGACGTTGTCCATCCCATGCCGCTGGACGTATGCGGTGCGCTCAGCCAGGGCCAGATCGGCTACCTGCTGCAGGTCACGATCGGCGACGTGTTCTTCGAGCGCGGTATGGAGCGACCGGTCTGCACGGTGCTCTCCCTCGCCCGCGTTCGCCCCGACGACCCCGCCTTCGCCGCTCCCACGAAGTTCGTGGGCCCGTTCTACACGGAGGAGGAGGCCAAGACGCTTGCGCGGGAACGCGGGTACACGATGAAGGCCGATCCGCACGGCGGCTGGCGGCGGGTGGTGCCGAGCCCCGCGCCGTACTCGATCGTGGAGACGCCGATCGTCGCCCGGCTGGTCGCCGACGGCGTCATCGTCATCGCCTCGGGCGGCGGCGGCATCCCCGTCGTGGAGGAGGGCCCCCGCCTGATCGGCAAGGAGGGCGTGGTGGACAAGGATCTGGCCGCCGCGATCCTCGCGCACGAGGTGGCGGCGCAGGTATTGCTGATCCTCACCGACGTGAAGAAGGTGCAGCGGGGCTACGGCTCCCTCATGCCGGAGGACATCGACACGATGACGGTCCCGGAGGCGAAGGCCCTGCTGAGGCGGGGCGAGTTCGGCGCCGGTTCGATGGGCCCGAAGGTCCAGGCGGCGGTGAACTTCGTGCAGGCGGGCGGGGAGCGCGCCGTGATCGCCGACCTGGACGACGCCCTCGAGGCGGTCGCGGGCTCGGCGGGCACGTCGATCCTCGCGGGAGGGGCTCCCGGCCCTCGGGACCGGTAATCTCCGCCGCGTGCGCTTGACCGTGGCCACGTACAACGTGCGCGCGTTCCGCGACGGGGTCGACCGGATCTCGGAGGTGGTGGAGCGCCTCGCGCCCGACGTGTTGCTGCTGCAGGAGACCGGCTCTCGCCGGACCCTTCGTCGCTTCGCTGCCGGGCTCGGGATGGAGGCGGCGGCCGATCCACGGTCGCCGCTCCGCCGGCGCGCCAAGGACGCGGTCCTGGTGCATCCGCCGTGGCGGATCGTGGAACACCGGCAGCACCGGTTCGCCGGCTCGGCGCGGTTCTATCCGCGCGCAGCGCTGGTGGCGCAGGTCGGTCGGGCCGGCCGGCGGGTGTGGGTCGTCTCGACCCACCTCGGACTCACGCCGACGGAGCGCAACGCTCACGTCCACGAGCTCACCGACCTGTGCGCGGGGCTGGCCGGTGGGCCGGTGGTGATCGGCGGCGACCTGAACGCCACGCCCGACGAGCGCGCCATGCGATGGCTCGCGGACCGGTACTGGGACGTGTGGGCGGCGGTGGCGCCGCGGCACGCCGCCGGCGGGAGCGGCGGCACGTTCCCGGCCCTCGATCCGTCCGCACGCATCGATTACCTGTTCGCGTCGGCGGGATTGCGCGTGACCTCGGCGGGCGTTCCTGTTCGCGCGGCGGAGGCCTCGGATCACCTGCCGGTGGTCGCGGAGCTCGAGGTCGAGGACTAGCGGGTCACGGCCGCCCGCCGGGCCCGCGTCCGGGGTTGCGGAACATCTGCAGGGCCACGTAGGCCGCGAACAGGGTCACGATACCCACGAGACTCGCGAGCAGGCCGGCGAAGAACCACTCGAGGAATCCCTGGATCGCGATGATCGCCATGTCCCGTCGATGCTACCGGAGCTCGTGTCCCTCGCGGCCGGTGTCGTAGGTCCGGCGGGGGCGAGCCGCTATGCTCACCACCCATGGAGACCGCCACACGAGGCACGAGGTCGGGCGAGGTCCCGGACACGCCCGAGGAGGGGGAGTAGCGCCTCTGGCGCACCATGCGCATCGGGCTGCTCACCGGCGGCGGGGATTGCCCCGGCCTGAACGCGGTCATCCGCGCGGTGGTCCGCAAGGCGGTCGGCATCCACGGTCACGAGGTGGTCGGGTTCCGCGACGGATGGCGCGGCGTGGTGGACGACGACACCGTGCCGCTGCCGGTCGAGGCCGTCAACGGCATCCTGCACCGCGGCGGCACGATCCTCGGGTCCTCCGGCCTCCATCCGCTCCGCACGGACGACGGTCTCGCGAGGGTCCGGCAGGCCGTCGAACGGCACTCCCTGGATGGGATCGTCGCGGTCGGAGGTGAGGGCACGCTGAGCGCGGCGGCCACGCTGTCCGACGAGGGCGTGCGCGTGATCGGCCTCCCGAAGACGATCGACAACGATCTGGCGGGCAACGATTTCACGGTGGGGTTCCACACCGCCGTGCAGGGAGCGACCGATGCGATCGACCGCCTGCACTCCACCGCCGAGAGCCACGACCGGGTGATCGTGGTCGAGGTGATGGGCCGTCACGCCGGATGGATCGCGCTGTACGCGGGCATGGCCGGCGGGGCGGACGCGATCTTGATCCCCGAGCACCCGTTCGATCTGGAGGAGGTCTGCCACCACCTCCGGCACCGGCACATGTCGCGGAGCTCGTTCTCGATCGTGGTGGTGGCCGAGGGGGCGCTGCCGGCGGAGGGAACCGGTTTCGAGCTGCCGCCCTGGGAGCTGGACGAGAACGGGTTCCCGCGCGTCGGCGGCGTCGCGAACCTGCTGGCGCCCGAGATCGAGCGCCGGACCGGCTACCAGACCCGCGTGACCATCCTCGGCCACGTGCAGCGTGGCGGCTCGCCCGGGGCCTTCGACCGCATGCTGGCGACGCGTCTGGGACTGGCTGCGGTGGACCTGGCGAACGCCGGCGGCTGGGGCCGGATGGTGGCGCTGTCGGGGGAGGACATCGTCGACATCCCGCTGGGAGCGGCCGTTGCCACGCGCAAGGTGGTGCCGCCGGAGCTGTATCGAGCCGCCGAGGTCTTCTTCGGCTGAGCGCGACGGCGGCCGATGCGTTGGCTCCCGCTAGACTTCCGCCATGACCGACTACCGCGTCGATCTTCGCTCGGACACCGTGACGAGGCCCAGCGCCGTGATGCGCCGCGCGATGGCCGAGGCCGAGGTCGGCGACGACTGGTACGGCGACGACCCCACCGTGAACCGCCTCCAGGAGCGCGCGGCCGAGCTCACCGGCCATGAGGCGGCGCTGTACGTTCCGACGGGCACCATGGCGAACCAGATCGGGCTCGCCCTGCACATGCAGGGCGGCGGCCACCTGGTGGCGGCCGCCGAGGGCGCCCATGTGGCCTCCACCGAGGTGATGACCGCGGCGGCGCTGTCGGGGAT
>JALYMB010000081.1 GCA_030773935.1 Actinomycetota bacterium
GCTTGTCGATGGACGCGCTGACGTCGACGATGACGTCGGGCTCGTCGGCCCCCCAGTACCACAGCTCGCGCACCTTGTGGGGCTCGAGACCCTCGCGCACGATGTGCTCGGGGAAATGCAGGTGGTCGCGCGCGAACGGGTACACCGCGTCCGTCGTGACGATGCCCACCGCGCGGTGATCGCGGTGCTGGAACCCCCGGAAGCGGTACGGGTCGTGAGCGAAGACGGTGTGGGGCCGATAGGTGCGGATGGCGCGGACGATGTCGCCGCGGAACTCGCGCGTGTCCTCGAGCCCGCCGTCCGGATGCGGGAGCATCACGAGGTTCTTCACCCCCATGAAGTCCGCTGCCGCGCGTTGCTCGGCCGCGCGCCTGTCGACCAGCTCCTCCGGTGTCAGGGAGCGGTCCGCGGTGCCCGCGCTGCCATTGGTGCAGAGCACGTAGGTCACCTCGCAGCCCGCCGAGGCCCACCGGGCGATGACACCGCCGGAGCCGATCTCCGCGTCGTCGGGATGGGCGAAGACGGCCAGGACCGGGCCGGTTGCCGTCGATGCACCGGTGGGTGCGGGCTCGCTCACGGGGCTGTCAGCCGGCCGCGCGGTCCAGCACGTAGCGCACCAGGGTTCGGACCGGTACGCCGGTGGCACCCCGCGGGCCAAGATCGCCGGGACGTTCGCGGAACGCGGGCCCGGCGATGTCCAGGTGGACCCAGGGGACGTCGCCTGCGAACTCGGCCAGGAACAGCGCGGCGGTGATCGCGCCACCCCAGCGGTCGCCGACGTTCTTCACGTCGGCGATCGGGGACTCGATCTGGCGCTTGTAGCCGGCCCAGAGAGGGAGCTCCCACGCGGGCTCGCCCACCGCTGTGCCGGCCGCCAGCACATCGCGGATCAGCGATGCGTCGTTGCCCATGGCGCCGGTGATGTCCTCGCCCAACGCCACCATGCACGCGCCGGTGAGCGTGGCGGTGTCGACGATCACCTGGGGCTTCTTCTCGGCCAGGTAGGCGAGCGAGTCGGCGAGCACCAACCGGCCCTCCGCATCGGTGTTGAGGACCTCGGAGGTCTTGCCACCGCGATGGGTGAGCACGTCGCCCGGCTTGGTGGCCGAGCCACTGGGCATGTTCTCGCTGCACGGGATCGCTGCGATCACGTTCACCTTGGGCTTCAGCTGTGCGAGCACGCGCATCGTGCCAAGGATCGACGCGGCCCCGCCCATGTCGTCCTTCATCGTCTCCATGTTCTTGGCGTCCTTGATCGACAGGCCGCCGGAGTCGAAGGCGATGCCCTTGCCGGTGAGCGCGATCGGCGTCGCGGTGCCGGCGCCCTTGTAGGTGAGCTCGATGAGCCGCGGCGGGTTCACGCTGCCGGCGCCGACGCCGAGGATCCCGCCGAAACCACCCTTCTTCAGCTCGGCCTCGCCCCACACCTTGCAGGTGAGGCCGGTCGAGCGCGCCATCTTCTGGGCCTCACGGGCGATCTGCGCGGGCGGCATGTCGCCGGCCGGCGTGTTCACCAGATCCCGCGCCCAGTTCACGGCCTCGGCAACGATCCGCCCGCGCTCCAGCGCCGCCCGCGCGCCCTTGGCGTCGGTGCGCGCGCCCCCCAGGACCGTCACCTTGCGGATCGGCGTCGGAAGGTCGGTGTCCTGCGTGCGATAGCGGTCGAACCGGTAGCCCCCCAGGACCAGGCCCTCGGCCGCCGCCTGGATGGCCTCGTCGGCTCCCCTGCCGGTCACGGCCTGGGGGAAGGTGGTGGCGACCGTCCCGAACCTGGCCAGGGTGGGCGTGGCCTTCGCCAGCGCCACGCGCAACCGGTTCGCGTCGAACCCCTTCTTCTCCCCCACGCCGACCAGGAGCACCGCGCCGGCGGCCACGCCCTCGGCGTCGGTCACCAGCAGCTGCTCGTCCGGCTTGCCCTTCAGCTTGGCGGCGGCGAACGCTCGCTGCAGGCCCACGTCCTTGACGCCCGGACCGGGCTCGGCACCTGCGAAGACCGGCACGACCACGACATCAGCGCGCACGGCGTCGGCGGAGACGGTTGAGTACGAGAAGTCAACCACGGCAGTGTTCCTTTCGAAGATCCGATCGGATGATGCGGTTCGCGAGGCGCGTCAGTCTAGCGGTTCGGGCGCCCCGGCTCCCTGCGCCCCCGCGACGACGGGTAGGCTTCGCTGCATGAAGACCCGCGACGTCCGCGACCTCGTGCGCTTCGACGAGCACGAGGCCCGCCACGAGATCCTGTACGAGACCGGTCAGCTTTTCAGCCAGGTGATCTGCCTGCAGCAGAGCCAGAGCCTGGGTCCGGTCGGCGACCCGCGGGCCGATGCCGTCTGCCTGATCATGGCCGGCGAGGTGTCCGTCCAGGTCGGCATCGGCCGGCGCCGCATGAGGCAATGGGAGTCCGTGCTGGTGCCGGGGGGCGAGGACCTCACGCTGCGCAACGCCTCGGCGGAGCCGGGCGTGGTGCTGTTGGTCACGGCCCCGCCGCCGGGTGAAATGGGGAACGTGGACGGCGAGGACGGTGAGGACGCCGCGGGGGGGAAGGCGTAGCAGGGGACCCGGCGCCCGGGCCGACGAGCTAGGTCGCCGGGCGCGGCCTCGGCAGCACCGCCAGCGACACCGCGAAGGCAGCCACGAAGCTCGGGAGGCTCGCTCCCAGCGCCCCGCCGAAGAGCGGGAAGGGCAGGTGCGCCACGCCGTGCACCGCCCGCTCCACGAGGCCCGTCCACCAGGCCGGCCCGGTGGGCACGCACCACTGGAACACCGCGAACCCGGCGATCCACGGCACGAGGGCGTGCACCCGCACGCCCGGCGATGCCCCCTCGAAGAGCCGGTCCTGGCCGTAGCGTCCCCGCGACCGCACGAGGTAATGCGCGGCGAAGACCGCCACCAGGGGGACGAACACCGAGCCGATCAGATACAGGAAGAACTCGAAGGTGAGGGCGGCGTCGTCCTGCAGGCCGGCCGCCATCGCGGTGGCCACCACCCCGATCGCGATCGCGATACCCCGTTGGGAGAGGCGCGGCGCGATGTTCTGCACGGACAGCGCGCCCGAGTAGATGTTGGCCATAGCCTGATCGGACTCCCCCACGAGCAGGGCGACGAGCACGACCGCGCCGCCCGCCGCCGCCGCGATGGTGGTACCGACGTCCAGTACGTCGGGACCCGAGCCCGCCGCCAGGACGAGCAGCGCGCCGAGCAGGTAGAACCAGATGTTGCCCACCGCGTAGCTCACGAACGTGCCCGTCGCGGATGCTCGCGGGTCGCGCGCGAACCGGTTGTAGTCGGCGACCAGCGGCAGCCACGACACGGGCATCGCGATCACCAGGTCCACCGCCAGCCAGAACGGGAGCCCTCCGGTCCCGGGCGCGCGCCACAGCTCACCGAGATCGCCCGCCGACACGATCTTCACTGTGATCCAGACCGCGACGGCCACCACCACCCAGATCCCGAACCGTTCCAACCAACGACGGACCACGAACAGCGGCCCGGCCAGCGCCAGCGCGGTGCAGACCACGACGACCACGCCGAGCCAGAACCACGGTGCCTCGAAGCCCAGCAGCTCACGGCCCACTGCGTTGGCGACCCGCGCCATCGCCCAGAACTCGAACGTCGTCCACCCCACGAGCTGCACGAGGTTCACCGCCGAGGGAAGCCAAGACCCGCGCAGCCCGAGCAGGGGCCGGAACAGCACCATGCCCGGCACGCCCTCGCGTGCGCCCGCGTAGGCCATCAACGCCAGGGGGAGACAGCCCAGGAGCGAGCCCACCACCACGGCGGCGGCGGCCATCGGCAGGCCCAGAGCCGGGACCAGCAGCGCGCCCGAGACCAGGACCAGCAGGCCGATCGACAGATCGCCCCAGAGGATCCCCAGATCGACGGCGCCGAATCGCCGCAGCTCGTCGGGCACCGGGCGGATGCCCCAGGTGGGCGTCTCCCGCTCGAGCACGCGTCCAAGGCGTTCGTTGACGGTCGCCATCCGCGTCCCTCCGCCGGCATGATCCGGTTCAGGTTCGAAGGGTCGCCGGCTCGCCAGCCGGCCTCTCAGCCCGGTCGCACCGGGCTCCCCCGCACCGCCACTGTATGGGCGAGGTCTGCGGACCGGCAAGCCGCACGGGCGAGGCGCCGCCGCTACGGCACCGAGCCGACGTAAGCCCGCAGGTCCCGCATCGCGCGGCCCATCAGGTGCCGCATGAACGGCCGGTAGACCAGGAGCGCCAACCCTCCCAGGAGCGGCACGGGCAGGGAGAGATCCTCGATCCACCGGAAGCGGGTGCCGGTGCCGGCGGGTGTGAGCGTCCACGTGCCCTGGCCACGGATGAAGCTTCGATGGGCGATGCGGAGCTCGCGGGGCGGGTCCCACCCGACCACTTCGAGCCGCTCGGTGAACAGCGGAACGTTCAACACGCGCGTCTTCACATCCAGGGTGGTGCCGACACCCTCGCGTGCGGCGGAGGTCACGCGCACCTCGTCGGCGTCGGGCATCCAGTCCGACTGGCGCTCCCAGTCCACCAGGACCACCCATGCACCCGCCGGGGGCGTGGGCAGCACGATCCGGCGTTCGACCCTCACGATGCGAGGCTACCCGGGCAGCGCCATCTCCACGGGCTCCGAGGCCGGCGCCCGTCGAGTCTCCGGAGCCATGGCCGCCACGATGAGCGCCGGCACGCACGGGAGGACGGACAGCGCGATCGCCCACCGCAGTCCGAACGACTGCGCCATCAGGCCAGCGGTCAGCGGGCCCAGCGTGAGCGCGAGGTCGCCGGTGAAGCGGAAGACACCGGTCATCGTCCCCGATTGGCTGGGCGGGACCACGTCGGCCAGCATCGCCGCCGGCACGATCCCCGACAGCCCTGTGAGCACCCCCACGAACGCCAGCCCGATCCAGAACCCCGCCAGGCCGCTCACGAGCGAGAACAGCGGGAGTCCCACGATGAGCAGGACCAGCCCCGGGATCAGCACCTGCTTGCGGCCGCGACGGTCCGCCGCGGAGCCCGCGGGGAACAGCACGAAGAACTCGGTGAGCGAGGCGATCGCCAGCCCCACCGTCACGCGGAACTCCGAGAGGCCCAGCTCCTCGTTGCCGAAGAGCGAGAGCAACGTGAGGTACAGCGCACCCACCACCCACAGCGCCGCGAACTCGCTGGCCAGCACGGCGACGAGCGGACGTCCCCAGGGAAGCCGGCGGATCGAACCTCGACGCTCGCCCTCGTGCGAGCGCCGCTCGAGCTTGCGGATGAATCGGAAGTACAGCCCGGCCGCCACCGCGCACGTGGCGGCGTACACCCACAGCGGGCTGACGTATCCGAACCGGTCGACGAGGATCCCCCCGAGCGGTGGGCCCACGATGAACCCGACGTTGAAAGAGCCGTAATACGCTGCCATCGCGCGCCCCATCTTGTCCCCCGGGACGGTTCGGAGCAGGTACGAGAAGAGCGCGGCGAAGAAGAGCGCCGATCCAACGCCGCCGGCGGCTCGGAAGATCACCAGCAGCGTGAAGGTGGGAGCCAGCGCCGCGGCGGCCGTCGAGCCGCTCAGCACCAGGGCCCCCGCCGACGCCATCGCGCGTTCGCCGAAGCGATCCACCATCCGCCCCGCCACCAGGTCGAACATCAGCCGCGTCAGGGCGAACGCCGAGGTGAGGATCCCGACCTGGTCGTAGCCGACGTGGAAGGTCCGGGCATACAGCGGCAGCACGGGCGCCAGGATCCCGAACCCCAGCATGATCACGAAGCTGCCGGCCACGACCGCACGGACCTCCGGGAACCGCAGCACCTCGGCGACGCCTGCGCGAGCGGATCCGGGCGGCGTCATGCGGGCGAGTCTACGAGGGCCGGAGCGGCGTCTCCCCCGCGAGCGGCGCGCGCAGCGGGAGCCACAGCTCCACCGTCGCCCCGCGCGCCCCCGAGTTCATGCTGCATCGTCCGCCCGCCAGGCCCGCGCGATCCCGCATCGTGGAGGACGTCACCGGGGTCCCCGGAGCTCTGTCGTCGCCGATCCGAACCGCGAACCCCTGTCCCGCCTCGGCGAGCTCCACGTGGATGGTCGTGACGGTGCCGGTCTCGATCGCCGAGGTGACGAACT
The DNA here is from genome assembly GCA_030773935.1 of Actinomycetota bacterium. Lineage (GTDB taxonomy): Bacteria > Actinomycetota > UBA4738 > UBA4738 > HRBIN12 > JALYMB01. The sequence continues at coordinate 6,085 of JALYMB010000081.1, forward strand.
CTTGCACGATCCGGAACGCCGTTGAGCGTTGCGGTGCGTCGGGCTCGACGGTCAGGCCGCCGCGAACCTCGCCTCTGACGCCTCCGAGCCGGCCCAGGTACTCGTGGATCGCGCCGTAGAGATCCTGGGTGGTGAGGGCGTGCGGGCGCAGCTCGGTTACCAGACCGCGGAGCTGGCCGACTGCCTGATCCACCGACGACTCCAGCTTCTCGAGCGATCCGAGCTGGGCGGGATCGGAGAGGTTGCGGCGCAGCATCTCCATGCGCATCCGGACGGCTGCCATCTGCTGCAGCGACCGATCCTCGACGCCCTCAGCCATCCGGTCCAGCTCCTGCTCCTGCGACTCCACGATCTGTGCCATCGCGACGCGGCGTTCGCCATCGATGCGCCGCAACTCCTCGAGGCTCTGGCGCAGGCTCCGCTCGGCCTCCCGGATCCCCGTCATGTCTCGCATGATGGCCACGAGGTGGGAGAACGTCCCGGCCTCGTCCTGGATCGGGCTCACGACGCCCTCGGCAGGGAAGCGCGAACCGTCCTTGCGGACCAACTGGACGTGGATCTCCTCGCCAGCACCCCTGCGCAGGCGCGCGCGTCTGTCGGCGAGCTCCGAGCCTTCGCTCTCCAGGATCATCGACGTCGGCTGCCCGAGCACCTCGTCGGAGGTGAAGCCCGTCATCGTGGTGAACGCCGGGTTGACGTACACGAGCGGCGCCTGCTCGTCTCCGGCAACCAGCTCGGCGATCACGACGGCGTTCCCGGTGTGCTCGATGGCGGTTCGGACGAGACGCAGCTCCTCTTCCGTGGCACGCCGTTGCGTGACGTCGTCCACCGTCCCGACGAAGCCGGAAAGCACGTTGCTGGCATCCCGCACGGCGGCGGCCCGGCTGCGCACCCAGCGGACCTCGCCGCCGGGCTTCAGGAACCGGAAGTCCGCCGCGAACGCCGCACCGCTCGCAACCGAGGCCCGCCACGTCGTGGACACTCGTTCCCGGTCCTCAGGATGTAGGGCCTGCATCCAACCGGACCCCATCGCTGCGGCGGGATCGATCCCCGCTACCTCGCACCAACCTCCGTTCACGTAGGTGGCTCCCCCGTCGGCGTCCGTCGTGAAGATGCCCACGGGCGCTCCCTCGGCGAGCGCCCTGAACCTGGCGAGGCTGTCCTGCAATGCCCGGTCCCCCTCGACACGGGTGCTGATGTCGTACATCACGCCCTGGAACAACCAGGGCCTCCCGTCGGCCCTCCGCCGCAAGAGCACGGATTCGTCGTGGACCCACACGGCGTGTCCATCGGCTCTGTGCAGATACCGGTACTCCTCCACGAACGGCTCACCGGTCTCCTCGCTGCGAGAGACGGCCGCAAGGACCCGCTCTCGGTCATCGGGATGGATCAGCCCCCGCCACCCCTCTGGATCCGTATTCCATTCCTCGACGGTGTAGCCGAGGATCGACGCGATCTGGGGGCTCGTGTAGTGGGCCGGCTCGTTCATGGATCCGGGCTCGACCTCCCACACGTAGGTGATGAGCGGTAGCTGCTCGATCAGCGCCTGGTACTTCGCCTCGACGTGCAGCACCTTGGCCTCGGCAAGCTTCTGAGCGGTCACATCGAACATGCCGCCCCGGATCATGACCGGACGGCCCTCGCCGTCGCTCTCGACGGTGGCGCGATCGTTGATCCAGACCGTCTCCCCGTCTGGCCTCACCATGCGGTACTCGCTGTAGAGCGAGCCACCATGGTCGTCCTCGTCCAGACGCTCCTGGTACTCATCGACGGTGCGATCGCGATCGTCGGGATGGAGATGATCTACCCACCATCGCTCGTCCCGGATGTAGTCCTCCGGAGACACACCGAAGATCTGCCGGATCTGCGGACTCACGTAGAACGTCGCGCCCGTGACACCCGGGAGCTCTTCGTAGAAGATCGCCGGGACCTGCTCCACGAGTTGTCGGATGCGCCGTTCCGCGGAGGCGAGCTGATCCTGCGCGAACCGCCGCTCGCTGACGTCCTCGAATATGCCGTCGACGTGCGTCCGGCCCTCGTGCATCGTGACTGCCGCCTTCTCCCGCACCCACAGGACGCTGCCGTCGCGACGCACCATGCGGTACTCACGGTCGTAGGGCAGGCCCGCGTCGATCGTTCGATGCCAGCTCTCCACCGCGTCCGGGAGATCGTCGGGATGGACCACCCGGAACCAGAGGTCGGAATCGCCCACCCACTCCTCGGCCGTGTAGCCGGTGAGCTGCTTGATGCCTCCGGTGACGTATCGCACCTGTTCCGACGGACCGTCCTGATCTACGGTGTAGGTCACGACCGGCAGGTGCTCCACGAGCAGGCTGATCCTCTGGCGATCCTTCGCGAGGGCGTGCTCCACCGCCCGCCGGCGCTCGGTCTCCAGCGCCGTCTCGGTGACGTCCTGCTGGAACGCCACGAAGTGTGTGGTCATGCCGTCGCCATCGCGGATCGGATCGATCCGCCAGTGCATGACGAAGTCGGAGCCGTCCTTGCGGTAGTTCCAGGTCTGACCCTGGAACGGCTCGCCGCATTCCAATCGCGCGCGCAGGTCGTCGAGCACCGCGCGATCGGTCCGCGGTCCCTGCAGGATCCGCGGACTCTGACCCAGCAGCTCCTCCGAGCCGTACCCGGTCATCCGGCAGAGGGCCGGATTGACGTAGACGATGACGGGGCCGGGTGCATCGAGATCCGCCGTCGTGATCGTGACGCCCTCGAACGTGCCCCGGACGACCTCCGCCAGCAGCTCGATCTGGTTCAGCGGCGCGGTCGTACGCATCGATCCACCCGCATGGCTAGTCTTCCCTCCCGGGGTGAGAGGCCCCCTCTTGAGCATCGGACGGCGAACGACGTCCCTTGACCGGGATCGGAGGCACGGGTGGAGGTTCGGTGACGCGCGGCGCCCTGGTCGCGCGGAGGCTGGTCACGGCGCAGGACGGTCCGCCCGTGCGCGGCGCGGGCCGGCTGCGATCGATCGAGGACGCCGGCGTTGCCTGGGACGAAGAGGGCGTCCTCGTCTACGCGGGCTCTGCCGAGGGCCTGCCCTGGCCCGCGGCGTTCGGATCGCGCGACTCGGGCTGCATCGCGCCCGGGTTCGTGGACTGCCACGTCCACCTCCCGTTCGTCGGGTGGCGCGCCGACGAGTTCGAGGCGCGGCTGTCGGGGCTCTCCTATCG
>JALYMB010000082.1 GCA_030773935.1 Actinomycetota bacterium
TCCGAGGGTCCGCGCGACCAGGACCGGGGCGACCTTCTCGGAGATCATGACGTTCTTGTCGGCTTGTGTCGCCATATCCCCCTCCTCTGACGGCGGCGGCGAGAGCGCACACGTCCTCGAGCGACCCTCACCCCGAAGCCTGACCTGAGACCAGCCGCCTATTCTGTTCCGCGACCCACTCGCTGTCCAGCCAGGATCGCCCCGTTCCGGGGGTGCCTCTTACGGCTCCCTCAGCACGGCTGCGGGGTGCACCCGCGTGACGGCGGTGAGCGCGGCGGCCAAGGCGATCGCCGATGTGACCACGACGAACAGGACGAAGGCGATGAGCGCGCCGACGGGAAGCGTGAGCAGCGGCGGTGGGAGCGAGAAGAACAACCCGAGGACCCGCACCGCGAGCAGCGCGAGCCCAAGCCCTACGGGGACCCCGATCACCAAGCTGCCGAGGACCACGATGACCCCTTCTTGCGCGGGCCCGGTCAGGACCTGAGACGTCTCCGCGCCGACCGCACGGAGGATCGCGAACTCCCGGCGGCGCTCCAAGACCAGGAACGCACCCAACACGGCGACGCCCACGGCCGCGATCAGCGCAGCACCGAGCGACTCGATCTGGCCGAGCCCCGCCAGGTTCAGTGCGGTGAGCCCTCGCTGCACCGGGTCGCCGACCGTGGTCACACCGAATCGATCCATCAACGTGGTCCGCAGTCCGGCGGCAACGGCGCTCGGGGAACGCCCCGGCGCGACCCGGGCAAGATAGAAGTCGGGAGGCGCGGGCACCGTTTGCGGGATGGCGGCCGTTGACATGACGAGCTCGGCCGGCTGATCGAGCGGAGGGCTCGTCGGCGGGAATGAGCTGTACACGCCGACCACGTGGAGTTTCAGTTGCGTGCTCTTCTCGAAGTCGTCCGGATAGATCGTGATCGGCAGCGTGTCCCCAGGCCCGACCTCGAAGTCGGTCGCGAGCTCGCTGAGGACGAGCACCCCTTGTGGGTCGTTCGCCAGCGCCTGCGGGCCACTCCCTTGAAGGATGCGAGGCGCCATCGTCGAGACCGCTGGGTAGGACGAGAGATCGATCGCGAGGATGGTTTTGCGATCGCTCCCCGCCTGCGCGGGGACGAGGCGGAAGGGGCTGACGGCGGCGATCTCCGGGCCGAGGGAGGGCAGCTCGAATGTTGGGTCCGCGGGCGTCAGGCGTAGGTCAGAGCCGAGCGCCGCATGCGCGTCGGCGAGCTTCGCGGTGCGGTACGTCGCCGCGAACGCCAGCACTTGTGTGCCGAAGGCCACCGCCAACGCACCGAGGACGAGCGCCACGGCCATGCGGGCGGGGCGACGGGCCGTCCATCGGGTCGCCGCTCCGCGCCACGACGGCAACGGTTTCGACCGTCCACGATCCGCCCGACGCGTCAAGATCGCCAGCACGAGGCGAACGACCAGGAGCGTGGCACCGAGCCACAGGGCGATGGGGGCGAGCAGCACGTAGAAGGAGAGCGCGAGTGACGTGCCCTCGATCGGTGTCTGCGACAACCCGCCGGCCAGATGGTTGATGCCGAGGATGCACAGCCCCAGCGCGATGAAGACCACATCGAGATACGCGCGCTTCCACAGAGGCTTCCACCCCCGCTCCAGCAGATGGCGCTCCACGGCGACCTCGGATCGGCGGCCGGCGCGCCGGAGCCGGATGAGCCGAATGATCGTCGTCACAGCACCGACGGCCAGGGCCAAGATCACTGTCGTCACGAGCCGGCCCGCGGCGACACCGCTCCAGACCGGCCCGCCGGTCACCACGCTGACGGAGGCGGCCGCGACGAGCAGTCCCACGATTGATCCCGCGAGACCCGCGACGGCGGCGTGGGCGGCGGCGACCCGGGCGACCTGCCCGCTCGTGGCTCCACGCAGCCGGAGGAGCGCCTCCTCACGGCGGTAGGCCTCGGCGAGCGCGGATCCCGCGGCCAGACCGAGCGCACCGGCCGCGAGCACCCCGGGGATGCCCAGCAGGAGGAAGAGGATCTTCGCGTTCGTGGCATCAGCTTGAGCAAGCACCAAGGTCTCGGCGGCGTTATCTGCGACCAGGATCGAACCCGGCGCCTGGCGCTCGAGGATCCGACGAAGCTGGCCCGACCACGCCGTTGCGCGACTCGGGTCGGGTGGGTACGCCGTGTGGTCGACCATGACGTGGGATTCGATGCTCACAGGGGGCAGATCGGTGGAACCCGGGTCGAAGTTCGGCGAGATCCCCCCGCGGGTCGCCCAGTCCTGCAGCACGGGCAAGATGTCCCGCTGGAAGGTGGCGAAGTCGATGACGATAGCGCGGGGCACCGCGACGATGTCTCCCTGCACCTCCCCGTAGGGGATCGAGAACCACGTGGTGGCCTGGCGCAGATCGACCACTCCGGTCACGGGGAGCGACAGGGAGAGCTTCGGTGCATCGCCCGGAAGCGCGATGGACACCTGGGAAGCTGAGGCGAACCCCGGGGTGTTGCGCAACGACTCGTCCAGGAGCGCTCCGCCGCCGGGTTGGCCAGTCACCACCCGGAGCCAGGGGCGACCCGCGAAGTACGAGGGGTCGACGGCGATCAATCGCGCCGTCCACCGCCCGGCGCCGGGAGCTTCGACCACCACGTCGGTCGCTGCGAAGGGCTGGGCGGTCGTGACCCCGGGCACGACGGCCAGATCACGGCTGATGGAGTTCATGTTGACGTCGAGCGACGTGCCTAGTGCCCGCATCTCGATCTGCACCGGCTGCAGTGCCACGCGCGTCATAGCGCGGTCGGCGTCGTCGACGAAGAGCATCGTCGCCGCGAGCATCGCCACCGGGAACGCGACGCCGAGCGCACCGAGGACGAGGCGTCTGGGCGCCCGCCGGATCGTGTGGGCCGTGAGCCAGAGCGTCACGGCGCATCCCCCTTTTCTCCGTCGACCGGCGTTTCCGTCATGAGCCGGCCCGAATGCAGCTCGACGATCCGATCGGCATGTGCGGCCACCGTGGGATCGTGCGTGACGAGCACCACGGCCGCGTCGCGCTCCCGTGCAGCGTCCACGAGCAACCGGATGATCTCTTGCGCCGTCTCCGAGTCCAGGCTCCCGGTCGGCTCATCGGCGAGCACGACCGCCGGTTCGTTCACGAGCGCTCGGGCGATGGCGACCCGCTGTTGCTGACCGCCGGAGAGCTGGTCGGTGAGTTTGAGCGAGTCCTCGGCGAGCCCCACGCGCTCGAGCGCCTCGGCTGCACGGCGCGCGCGTGCGGTCGCCTCGGCGCCCTCGAGCAGCATCGGGACCTCGACGTTCTCCGCCGCCGTCGCCTGCGGGAGGAGCGCTAGCCCCTGCACGATGAATCCGCAGGTCCGTCGACGGAAGCGCGCGCGCGCGTCACCGTGGAGCGTCTGCCAATCGACGCCGGTCACCTGCACGCGGCCCTCGTCCGGCACATCGAGACCGCCGAGCACGTACAGGAGGGTGCTCTTCCCGGAGCCGCTCGGGCCCGTGACGGCGACGACCTGGCCGCGGTGGACCGTGAGAGACACATCATCGAGACTGCTGACCGTGTGCCCACCCCCGCGATAGGCCCGCGTGATGCCGATGGCCTCGATGGCCGGCGACTCAGGGGGCATCGTGGATCTCCCCGTCCCGCATGATGAGGTGGCGGTCGGCGCGCTCGGCGACCTGTGGGTTGTGGGTCACGGTGAGGACGCTCGCTCCCTCTCGGGTTCGGAGCGTTTCGAGCAGATCGAGCACGCCGGACGCCGTCGCCTCATCCAGTTCACCGGTCGGCTCGTCGGCCAGGAGCACCTGCGGCTGTGGGGCGAGGGCGACCGCGATGGCGGCACGTTGCGCCTCGCCGCCGGACAGTTCCCCTCCCCGATGCCGGCGCCGGTCGGCCAGACCGACCTCGTCGAGCAGCTGGTCGACGCGGGCGCGGATCTCGTCGCGAGGTCGCCCCTCCAGGCGGAGCGGGAGGGCGACGTTCTCGGCGACATCGAGGAGCGGATGGAGGTTATCGCGCTGCAGCACGACCCCCACCCGCTGCCGGCGCCAGCGGGCTCGAGCGGGCGGCGGCAAGCGGGTGAGATCCTC
>JALYMB010000083.1 GCA_030773935.1 Actinomycetota bacterium
GGAGGTCGAGGAGATCGCCGGTCGGTGGCAGGACGCGCCCCGCGACGACCAGCCGTTCGAGCGCGCCTGCGGATCCGCCGATCGGCGCGAGCACCGCCACGGGACGGCCGTGATCGGTCACCTCGAGGCGCTCGCCGCGCTGGACACGCCGCAGGTACACGCTCAGGTTCTGACGCAGCTCACGCACGCCGACTTTCCGTTCGTCCATGTAGCACATGGTAGCACATCCCTCATTCGGGAACGTCTTCGGTCTAGGGGGCGGGCGCGTGGAGCCGACAGGTGTCAGCCTCCTCACCTGCGCGGCGCGTCGACGATCAGTAGCGTGTATGTGGGACTGACGTTCGGAACCTGCGGTCCAGGCGTCAGTCGGACGAACGCCATCCAGGGACTCGAGGTCGATCCGAGGTCAGGGGGCTGACGCCAAGCGGCGTGCAACTATGTCCCGCCGGGCGGTCCCCTACCGCTGCGACCCGGCCAGCAGCCCCTGCACGAAGTACCGCTGGAACGCGAAGAACACGATCAACGGCACGAGGAGCTGCAGGAACGCGGCGGGAGCGATGACGTCGATGTTGGCGCCGAACGATCGGAGCTGCTCGCGGATCTGCACGGTCAGGGGCTGGTTGGCGCTGCTGGAGAACACCAGGGCCACCAGCAGGTCGTTCCAGACCCACATGAACTGGAAGATCAGCAGCGAGGCGATCGCGGGGATCCCCAAGGGCAGCACGACCCGGCGGAACACCATCAGTTCGCCGGCGCCGTCCATGCGGGCGGCCTCGAGCAGCTCCGACGGGATCCCGATGAAGAAGTTGCGCAGCAGGAAGATCGCGAACGGCAGCCCGAACGCGACGTGGAACAGCACGACGCCCGGGATCGTGCCGAAGAGCCCGACGATGTCGTAGAGCCGCGCGACGGGGATCAGCGCGATCTGCAGCGGCACCACCAGCAGTCCCACGACGACCAGGAACAGCCAGTCGCGGCCGCGGAAGGGAATCCACGCGAACGCGTACGCCGCCGCCGCGGCGACGATCACGACCAGAACCGACGCCGGCACCGTGATGAGCGCCGTGTTCCAGAACGACCGGATCATGTCGGGGTTGTCCAGCACGTTCCCGTACGACTGCAGCGTGAGCTGCGCGGGGTGCAGGATCGCCGTCCACCAGCCCGTCTCACCGTTGTCGGCGGCGCTGCGGAACGAGGCGACCAGCAACCCGATCGTGGGCACCAGCCAGAGCAGCCCGACCACGACGAGGAACACGGCCACGGGCCCCCGGGTGACCACGTGCACGATGCGGCCGGCGAGGCCGCGGGACGGAGGCGCGCTCGTCACGGACTCGTCGGACATATCAGTTCTCCGCCCGGAACCGTCGGATGTTGAACGCCATGGCCGGGATCACTAGCAGGAACAGGAACATCGCCAGCGCGCTGCCGAGGCCGAAGTCCCGCACGCCGAACGATGTCTTCCACATCTGCAGCGCGATCACGTTCGCCGTTTGCTGCGACGACCCCGGCGCGATCACCAGCACGAGGTCGAAGATCTTCAGCACGTTGATGACGAGCGTGACGAGCACCACGCCGATCACGGGCGCGAGCAGCGGAACGGTGACGCGGCGGAAGACCTGCCACTCGTTGGCTCCCTCGACCCGCGAGGCCTCCAGGACCTCGCGGGGGATCGCCGCCAGGCCGGCGCCGATCACGACCATCGCGAAACCGGCCCAGATCCAGATGTAGGCCACGATGATCGCGGGCGTGACCAGCGTGGGTCCAAGCCAGGAGAACCCTCCGAACGCCTCACGGAAGTTCGACGCCGCCAGTCGCAGCTGGTAGTCCCCGGGCGCGAGGCCGGTGATCGCGAACAGCCCGCTCGCGTCCGTGGACGCCGATCCCGCGACGGCCGTTCCCTGGATCGCCTCGACGTCGACGCCGGGCAGGCCCTTCTCCGTGGGATCGATAGCCCCGCTTACACCCCCGCCGCCGGTCGTGAAGTCGAGCCACACCGTCCCGGCGATCGCGTCGGCCGCCGCGACCGGCGGCGCCGCGGTCTCCGCGCCGGCGGGGATCTCCTCGGGCGGGATCGCGACCAGCCCCAGCTCCGCCGTATCCCCCGGCGAGAGCGATCCGCTCGTCACGTAGGCCTCACCCTGCGGCTGCAGCAGTTTCTCGTCGGTCGGGCGTGCACCCGGCAGCTCCCCGGGGGGCCGGAAGATGTCCCCGATGGCCTGCGCGGCCGCGTTCGCCAGGCCCTGGTTCGGGTTCTCCTCGTAGATCAGCCGCCAGGTGACGCCGGCGGACAGGAAGGACACGGCCATCGGCATGAACACCACGACCTTGAACGCCGTGCTCCAGCTGACCCGCTCCGACAGGACGGCGAAGACCAGCCCGAGGGCCGTGACGACCGTGGGCGCGACGACCACCCAGATCAGCGTGTTCTTGATCGCCGTCCGAGTGGCATCCGACGCGAACATCGTCTGGTAGTTGTCGATCCCGACGAAGGCGTCCCCGCTCTTGTCGAACAGGCTGCGGTACGCCGAGAAGAAGATCGGATACACGACCAGCGCGCCCAGGAGCACGAGGGCCGGCAGCAGGAAGACCAGGGCTACCCAGCCCGTCCGCCGCCGTCCCTCGGACCCCTCGGCCATCCGGTCCTACTTGTAGGCGGCCTTCGCCGCCGCCTCCAGCTGCTGTGCGGTCCCGTCGACGTCGTCGGGGTGACTCACGAAGTCCGTGAGGATCCCCCAGATCCCCTGACCGGTCGTCGCGCCGAACTCGGTGGGCTGCAGGTCGGACAGGTCGTAGCGGACCGAGTCGCCCGCGTCGAGAAGTGCCTGCGCGGCGCGCTGGTCGATGGGATCGGTGTACGCGGAGATATCCACGTTCTTGTTCGGAGAGATGTAGCCGCCCAACCCGGCCCAGACCTCGGCCGCCTCCGGCGTCGCCAGGAACTTGATCAGCTCCTTGCCTCCCTCCGAGTCCTTCAGCAGGGCGGCGAGGTCGCCGCCTCCCACCACGACGGACGCCGAGCCGTCGATCGACGGGAAGTCGAAGAAGTCGGCGTCCGGTCCCACCTTGGACTTCGTCTCGCCGGTGATGATGCCGCCGACGAAGTTCCCCTCGAACAGCATCGCGCCCTCCGGCGGGTCGGCGAACATCTGCGTGACGGACCCGGTGAAGTCGGTCTGCAGGGCGCCCGACGTGCCTCCGGCGATCAGGTCGCTGTCACCGAGGACGTCGCCCATCTTCGTCAGGGCGTCCTTCACCGACGGGTCGGTCCACGGGATCTCGTGCTTGGCCAGCTGGTCGTACATGTCGGGTCCGGCGGTGCGCAGGTAGATGTTCTCGAACAGGTCGGACAGGGGCCAGCCCACGTCGACCCCGACCGAGTAGGGCGCCACGCCGAAGTCCGAGATCGTCTGCGCGGTGGTCAGCATGTCGTCCCAGGTCGCCGGCGGCTCCACGCCGGCGTCGGAGAAGACGTGGGTGTTGTACCAGACGGTCGACTTCTGGGCGGCGCGGAACCACACCGCGTATAGTGTGCCGTCGACGGTGCCGACCTCGCGCGCGGCGGGCGCGAAGTTCGCGTCCACGACGTCGCCGGCGAAGTCGATCGGGATCAGACTCCCGTCCGCGGCGAAGCTCGCCAGCACACCGGGCTGCGGCAGGATCGCCACGTCCGGCGGCTGCCCACCCTCGATCTTCGGCCCCAGGTACGCCGCGATGTCGTCGCCCGCGGACAGGAACCGCACCGTGGCGCCGGTCTGGTCCTCGAACAAGGCCAGGACCTGCTCGAAGTTCTTCTGCTCGGCCCCGGTCCACGTGGCGGCGACCTCGACCGTCTGGCCGCTCAGGTCGGGTCCGGCCGACCCGCTGGCGCCCGTGGTCGGCTCCGACGGGGCGGACTCGCCGCCGCACGCGGCCGCGATCAGCGTGAGGGCCGCGACCGCGGCGAGCCCTCGGATCCATCGCTTGGTGCTCATGGATGTGCTCCTTCCGTGCTCATGACGGAGGTGCTCCGTCGCCGTCGATGCTCAGTCCGTTCGTGGGATCGAAGAAGTAGAGGCGGGTGGTGTCGACCACGAGCTCGATCGGCTTGCGCTTCTGGGCGCCGGTCTTGGGACCCAGCCGTGCGACGAACGTCGAGATCTTGCGCTCGGCCGCCGCGTCGAGCCGGTCGTGCCCGCCCGCGTCGCGGGCGAGCTCCTTCGTGTCCTCCGTCAGCACGGGCGGGGCGGCGACGTCGAAGTGCACGAGCACCTCGGACCCGAGCGCCTCGCGCAGCTCCACGGTCGTGCGGATCCGGCGGTCGGCCGGGGCGTCGCTCGCGATCGCCGCGTCCTCGATGCTCTCGGGCCGGATGCCGACCACGACCTGCCGGCCCTCGAAGGCCGCCAGGCCGGGACGCCCGGTCATGACCTCGTCGGGGACGCGGAGCCGGATGTCGCCGAAGGCCACCCAGGCGCCCTGCCCGTCGCGCTCGAGGGTCGCCTCCACCATGTTCATCGCCGGGGATCCGATGAACCCCCCGACGAACAGGTTGTCGGGAGCGTCGTACAGGGTCTGTGGTGTCGCGACCTGTTGGAGCCGTCCCTGCTTCATCACGGCCACGCGGTCGCCCATCGTCATGGCCTCGACCTGGTCGTGGGTGACGTAGATGGTGGTCGTGTGGAGGTCGGACTGGATCCGCAGGACCTCGGCCCGCATCTGGACCCGGAGCTTCGCGTCGAGGTTGGAGAGGGGCTCGTCCATCAGGAAGGCGAGCGGCTCGCGCACGATCGCGCGGCCCATCGCCACCCGCTGGCGCTGGCCGCCCGAGAGGTTCTTCGGCTTGCGATCGAGGAACTCGACGAGGCCGAGGACCTCCGCGGCCTCGCGCACCCGCTTCTCGATCTCCGGTTTCGGCGTCTTGCGCAGACGCAGCCCGAACGCCATGTTCTCGTACACGTTGAGGTGCGGATAGAGCGCATAGTTCTGGAACACCATCGCCACATGGCGGTCCTTCGGCGGGAGGGTATTCACGACGCGGTCGCCGATCGTGACGGTGCCGCGGGTGATGTCCTCGAGACCCGCCACCATGCGCAGGGCGGTGGTCTTCCCGCACCCGGAGGGGCCGACGAAGACCATGAACTCCCCGTCGCCGACGTCGAGATCGAGATCGGCGACCGCCTCGGTACCGTCGGCGTACACCTTCGAGACACCGCTCAGTGCGATCTGCGCCACCGCGCCCCCCTCACGCCGCTCCGAACGGCGCGCACGCGAGGATCCGAGGCCGGACCCTCGACTCGAGAACCTGTTTCCCCCCGCCTCTCAGCCCAAACGTGCCGCCCGTCAGTCGGTCTGGCCGACCGCCAGGATGTTGCCGTCGGGGTCCTTGAACCAGGCTCCCTTCGAGCCTTCGAGCTCGGCGATGCCGCGGGAGTCGGTCTTCAGGCCCGGGAAGTCGTACTGCTC
>JALYMB010000084.1 GCA_030773935.1 Actinomycetota bacterium
TGCATGACGTGCGGAAGGTTCGGCGTCAGACCGGAGGCGATGACGTGGGCCGTGAGGATGTCTCCGCTGACGGTGAGGGTGGCGGAGCCCGTCACGTTCAGGCCGGGGTACGTCGACCGGGCGGCCGTGTCTTGGACCGGAGAGGTGGCGGCGTGGAACGTCGCATTTCGGGCGAGTGCCGGCGCAGCCGCTAGGGCGAACGCGGCGGTGAGGACCAACATTGTCCCCGCAATTCGGCTAGTTCGGATCTTCAAAAGGTCTCCTGTGTCTGTGTGGTTGAGGCTGCTCTATTTACGTAGGGGTATGCGTGGGAAGGGGGAGTCACGGATGGGCGATTCGGGTTGCATCCACGCGACAGCGGCGCCGTCGGTGGCGAGGCGCTTCCGCCCTAACCACGCGAGACGGAACGGAGACGCGCACGTAGGACCATGGGTGCGCGGCAAGCCGCGCCGATCCAACTGGCTCGCGAGGGCATCCGCGCCGCCGAGTGCGAGTGTCGAGGGGAGGTACGCGCGCGATGCCTGGCAGAGATGCATCGGTGTGTCGGTAGGCGCGTGACGGGCACTGCGCTCGTGGCGGCCACGTCCGGCCTATGTGGGGTTCAGGCGATGGACAGGACCTCGACGACGCTTGGGGTGATGTCACGCGGCGATAGGTGAGGTCGTCCGAGCCGCCATCGCGCGGATCTCGCCCGCGGTGCCGGTGGCCGGCGCCATCTTGAACGGACGCTCCGACCTATGCGGAGCACTACAACCGGCAGCAAGCCTCACCCCGTCCGTCCATGGTCGGGCTGCAGATTGACGACATCACCGCGGAGTACGGGCGTCCGCTCGTTCCCGAGCTCTGGGATGTGTTCGACACCAACGGATCGATGTCCGGCGAGTACGACTGCGATCGACCTGGCCAGACCCCGATCCGATTTCCATTCCACGGGTTCTGGGGTCGCCCGCTCCCGGATCTCCAGGTTGGGTACCTCAACCCCGGCGTGACGGTCCACGATCCTAGCGAGACACTGGCCGAAGCGGGCATTTGACCCCAGACGCCGTGGAACGGAATGCTGGATCGGCACCGTTTGGGCGATGGCAGTCGTGCTCGCCTGACCACCTGGGCGACCGCTCGAGAATGGAACGCCTCCGCTCGTGATCTGAACGGCGAGCCGTCGCCTCACCGATATGCCGCTCGCTGACGCCCGTGTTCGGCCAACGTTCGAGGCGACCCGCGTGTTGAGGATCGCGAGCTCGGGCGCTGCGCTCCGCCGAGCCTGCAACCAATTGAGGGCGTCGCCGTGATCGGGACCTTCAGCCGATCCTGCAAGACGCCCCTCTCGGGTTCGTCACGCGACTGACGCGACCCCGTCACCGGGCAGCCGTACACCTCACAGGAGCGGAACGAAGCGCACAGCCGAACTCTGGCCTGCCCGTTCCGAGAGAAGGAGATCCCGATGCGGAAACCATCCAGGCGCTGGTCGCTGGCGGCCGCGACCCTGGTCATCGCGGTCACCCCGGCCCTCGCCGGCGGGGCAGCCTTGGCTCGCACGCAGACGCCCACAGCTGCCAGTGGACTCGATCGGCCGGCGGTCATCGACGCGGCAAGTCGGACCGGCGCCAGCACGGCGGCGACGACGGTGGACGCGGCGCGGACGTCGTCGGCGACCGGCCTCGGACGCCGATCCGGCCTGCTGCCGACCAAGAACCTCGTCCTGGAGAGCGCGCTCCAGGTCGACCTCAGCAAGGAAACGGTCCGCCTGCCCCTGTACCCGGGCAAGGCCAACGGCCAGACCGTCTGGTACGTCCTGCTCGACGCCTCGGACGCCGGACTGGCTCATGACCTCGGCGTCAACTACGCCCCGAAGCTCGCCAACCTCGGGATCGGCTGTCCCGAGTGCATCCAGACCGTGACCCTCGAGGCACCGACGCCCAAGGCAAACCCGTTCGGGCCGGCCGTCATCGACTTCGCCGGCGCGCCGGACTTCAGCCCGACCCGGGTCGCGACACCGGGTCCGACCGGCTTCCCC
>JALYMB010000085.1 GCA_030773935.1 Actinomycetota bacterium
GGCGAGCGCATGTCCCGCCGCCAGGGCTCGGCCCGGCCGTCGCATCCCCGACGTGGGTTCGGCCAGGACGGGAACGCCGAGCGCGTCGGCGAGGTCGAGGATGGCCTCCTGCGGACGATCCAAGCCCCCCACCACGATGACGCCACGGGCGGCATCGCGCAGACGCCGCTCGATCTCCGGCGCGTGGATGTCGGCGAGCGCGAAGGACCGAGGAGACGGCTCCGGCGTCGCGGATCGCGGATACGCCGTCGCGTCGGAGGGGACCAGCGGCTCCTCGAAGGGGCAGTCGATCTGCACGGGACCGGGCGGATGGACCTGTGCGTTGCCCGGCAGATGCCCCCGCCGGGAGGCGGCCACGGCCTGGGTGCCGATCGCCGACCATGCGTCGACGTCCGCCTCGTCGGAGGGAACCGGCGCCTCCGCGAACCAGCGCACGTAACGCCCGTACAGCTCCACCTGATCGATCGTCTGGTTCGCGCCCGTCCCGCGCAGGCGCGGCGGCCGATCGGCGGTGAGCAGTACCAGCGGCACGCGGGATTGCGAGGCCTCCACCACGGCGGGGAAGAGCTCGGCGGCCGCCGTGCCGCTGGTGCAGGCAACCGCCACCGGTTCGCGACGCGCCTTGGCCAACCCGAGGGCGAAGAACGCGCCGGAGCGTTCGTCGAGGTGCACGTGCACGGTCATCTCGGGGTGCCGGGCCAGGGCCAGGGTGAGCGGCGTGGATCGTGAGCCGGGGGAGAGGCACGCGTGGCGCACCCCGCCCCGGACGAGCTCGTCCACGAGCGCCCACGCGCACGCGAGGGAGATCTCGGCGGTGCTCACGCGACGCGCCCGAGGATCAGTCCCAGCGCCAGCATGGCGCCGAAACCCCCCTCCAACGCCGCCGTGCCGGTCAGCACCGGGATCAGGTCGCGGCCGGCCGCCGAGCCCACCCTGTCCATGGGCGCGATCGCGAGCGGCCACGCCACCAGCGCGAACAACGCCCACTGCGTGATCCCGACCGCCTCGTTCGCGAGGAAGACGACGACGCCGACGCAGATGACGGCGAACGCGCCCACGATGCACGCTCGATAGATGAGTCGCGTACGCCGCTTGCCCAGACGGACCGCGAGCGTGCGTTTTCCGGCCGCCTCGTCGGTGGGCATGTCGCGCAGGTTGTTCGCGACCAGGATCGCCACGGCCAGCAGGCCGAGCGCCGTCCCCGACCACCACGCCGCCGCCGTCACCGTTCCCCCGACGACGAAGCAGGTCCCGCACGTGGCCATCAGACCGAAGAACACGAACACCATCACCTCACCCAGCCCCAGGCCGGCGTAGGGGCGCGGACCGCCGCTGTACAGGACCGCCGCCGCCAGGGCGAGCGCGCCGATCGCCAGGATCGGTACCGGCGAGGTGGCCAGGGCGAGCGCCAATCCCACGACGGCGGCCACACTCAGGGACACCAGCGCTGCGGCCAGCACTGCCCGCGCGGAGGCCGCGCCGCTCGCCACCAGGCGAGGTGGTCCCAGGCGCTCGTGCGTGTCGACGCCTCCGACACCGTCGAAGTAATCGTTCGCGAAGTTCACGCCGACCTGCAGCGCCACGGCCACCACGAGCGCTGCCGGGAACCTCCATCCCGACACCGTGTGTCCGGCTGCGGCGGCTCCCACGAACACGGGCGTCACGCCGGCGATGAGGGTGCGCGGCCGGGCGCCCCGCCACCAGACGCGGGCCGTTCTCACGGGCGCTTCGGGAACTTCGAGAAGTCGGGAGGGCGCTTCTGAACGTACGCGTCCCGGCCCTCCTGCGCCTCCTCGCTCATGTAGTAGAGGAGGGTGGCGTCCCCCGCAAGCTGTTGCACGCCGGCGAGGCCGTCGACCCCAGCGTTGTACCCCGCTTTCAGCAGGCGGAGCGCCAGTGGGGACTCGGCCAGCATCTCGCGGCACCATGCCACGGTCGTCGTCTCCAGATCCTCCAGCGGGACCACCGCATTCACCAGCCCCCATGCCAGCGCGGTCGCCGCGTCGTACTGGCGGCAGAGGAACCAGACCTCCTTCGCGCGCTTCTCGCCGATCTGCCGCGCGAGCAGCGAGATGCCGTAGCCGCCGTCGAAGGACCCCACGCGCGGGCCGGTCTGGCCGAACCGCGCGTTCTCGGCGGCGATCGTCAGGTCGCAGCAAAGATGCAGGACGTGGCCGCCGCCGATGGCATAGCCGGCCACCATGGCCACGACCGGCTTGGGCATCCGCCGGATCTGGATCTGGAGGTCCAGGACGTTCAGACGGGCCGTCCCGTGTTCGTCGACGTAGCCGTCGTCCCCGCGGATGCTCTGGTCGCCGCCGCTGGAGAAGGCGTCCGGGCCTTCGCCGGTGAGGATCACCACGCCGACCGTGGGATCGTCACGGGCGGCGTCGAACGCACGGATCAGCTCCGTCACCGTGAGCGGCCGGAAGGCGTTGCGGACGTCGGGGCGCGCGATCGTGATCTTCGCGATGCCGTCGGCGGTCTCCGACCGGATGTCGGTGTAGGGGTCTGACGGCTGCCACGACATATCTTTCGACCATCCACTCCGAGAGCCCGAACTCACACGTTCAGGTCTAGCCTATCCGATGTGGACATCGGTGCGCACAGGGGGAGCGGCCCGGGTGAGCTCGTCGCCGTTGCGCTGCCACCGGGATCGGCGTGGATGGGCGTGCTCCAAGAGCTGTGGGCGGCCGGAGCCGCCATCCTGCCCCTCGACCCCCGGCTCGCGGCTGCGGAGACCCGGGCGATCATGGATCTGGCGCGGCCCGGCGTGCTGGTTGACGCCGACGGAACCACGGTCATGACCGACACGACGGGCGTGGACCCGAGCGTGGGATTGGTGCTGGCGACGTCCGGCACGGCGGGTGCCCCCAGGGCAGTGGAACTGTCGCGGGGTGCCGTGGAGGCGGCGGTGCTCGGATCGGCGAGGGCCCTCGGCGACGGCCTCGAGGGACGATGGCTCTGCTGCCTGCCGGTCGCGCACGTCGGCGGCATGCTCGTCCTCATGCGGGGGGTGCTGAGGGGGGCGCCGGTGGAGGTGCACGGCCGGTTCGATCCCCGGGCGGTCGCCGCCGCGGATGCCGACCACGTCTCGCTGGTCCCGACCATGCTGCGCCGTCTGCTGGCGGAAGGCGCGGACCTGGCGCGCTTCCGTGCGATCCTCGTCGGCGGCGCCGGTCTCGAGGATGCCACCGTCGGGGAGGCGCGCGAGCGCGGGGCGCGGGTGGTGACCACGTACGGTCTCACCGAGACCTGCGGCGGCATCGCGTACGACGGCCGGCTGTTCGAGGGCTCGCAGGCACGGATCGGCGCCGAGGCCGAGGTGCAGCTCGCGGGGCCGACGCTGATGGGTGGGTACCGTGGGGACCCGACCTCGACGTCCGCGGCGTTCACGCTGGACGGGTGGCTGCGAACCGGCGACGCCGGCGAGCTCGACGACGACGGTCGCCTCTCGGTGCACGGACGCCTGGACGACCGCATCCTCACAGGGGCCGAGAAGGTCTGGCCCCAGGAGGTGGAGGCAGTCCTTCGGGAGCATCCGAAGGTCGCCGAGCTCGCGGTGGCCGGCCGGGCCGATCCCGAGTGGGGTGAGCACGTCGTGGCGTTCGTCGTGCCCGTAACGCTCGACGAACCACCGACGCTGGAAGAGCTGCGCGATCACGCCGCCGAGCGGATGGCCAGGTTCAAGCTGCCGCGGGAGCTGGTGTTGTTGCCGGCCCTGCCACGAACCCCGTCCGGCAAGATCCGCCGTGGCCAGCTCCGCTAGAATTCCTTGTCCGCCCCGCCGCTCTCGGTGACCGCGGCCGTCGAGCACGCGTTGCCGGCGACGTCCAGCGCCGAGGCGCTCGGCGTCCAGGTGGCGGTGGTGTTCGACGCCTGCGTCCCCGTGGCACCCGAGGCGGTCCCCAGCGTGACCGTGACCACCGTCCCCGCCGCGTTCATCACCATGCTGGAGGCGTTGAAGGTCCTCGTGGTCGACACGTAGGTCTGCCCACCGAGGCACGGGGCGCCCAGGTTCACCCCGTTCACGGAGATCGAGTCGTTGGAGCCACAGGCGCTGTTGGTGAGGGTCACGGTGACCGAGGTGGCGCTGCCGCTCCACGCGGCCAGGATGGAGCCCGGATCCATGGCCTCGGTGAACGTGAAGGTCACCGTGTCGCCCGCCTCGGCCTTCCCGACGGTCCCGCCCGACGTGTTGGCCGTCTGGATGTCGCTGCCGGCCGGCGCCGTGATGTCCCCGACGACGCTGAAACTCACGGCGCCGCTGGAGTTCGTCGCCACGTCGACGGCCGTGACGGTATAGGTCTTCGCTCCCGCGGTGAGGCCCGCGTCGGAGGTCGTCGAGGCGCTCCGATAGTTGTATGTGAGGCCGCTCACCGTGTACGAGCCCGGGACCAGCGCCACAGTGGTGCAGGACGCGGTCGTGATGGTGCACACGTTGGTGGTGGCGGTGTTCACGCCCGAGGCCGGGTTCCCGCCGTCGGTGATCTGGGCGTACACGTAGTAGGCGGCGCTGGCCTTGATCTTCCCGCCGACCGTGGCCGTCGTGCGGGCGATCTCCGAGCGCACGACGGTCGGCGCCTCGTAGTCGGCCTTCACGCCGAAGGAGTTCCCGCCGTTCGCGGTGGTCGCCGAGAACGCGGCGAAGGTCCCGCCGGTGATGCCGGCAACGAGGCCGATCGCGATCAGCACGACCGGCAACCTCGACCGCGGGTCACGCAGCAGCTTCATCGGTCTCCTCGTCGGGATCGCGTGGCTCGCGGCCGGGCCGCCCGTCCGCGTCGTCCTCGGCAGCCGGCCGCCAGATCCGCCAAAGCTCGAAGGTTCCCAGCAGGAGAGCCGGGAGCACAACCAGACCCAGCCGCCCGAACGGCGATCGGATCCAGAACATCAGGAAGCCCAGCCGCCACACGTGGAACTGCACCCGCCCGATCGTGCCCTCGCGGTCGGTGCTCCAGCGCTCCACGCTCGTGTTCGCGTCACCCTTCGTCACGAACCCGACGTTGCGGCCCTCGACGTCGATCTGGCGGACACGGTGCGTGATGAGCCGGCTGGCGTCGGTGGGATCGCGGAAGGTCACGATGTCGCCGACACGGACATCCAGCGGCGGCACCTGCTCGACCACCACGACGTCTCCTACGTGCAGGGTGGGCTCCATCGAACCCGACAGCACGGTGAGGCTCCGTGAACCGAACAGGTACGGCGCCGTGACGGAGAGGAACAGCCCCCCGAACAGGCCGATGAGGATCCAGACGGCGATCACCGCGAGCCGGTGCACCCAGCGGCGCATCATTGGTTCCTGGCCTCCCAGGTGAACGCGGTCGTGGAGGTCAGCCCCTGCGCCGCGAGGCTGTTCTGCAGCGTCACCGTGAAGCGGTACACGAGGGTGTCGCTCTGGTTCCAGCCCGTCTGCGCGCCGGGGTTGGCCGCGATCCCCGTGGCGTAGCTGCCGTTCGACGTCTTGAGGCCGTTCACGGTGCCGGAGAAGATCGTCGACTCCGAGCTGAAGCCCGTGCAGTTGGGGAAGGTGGTGCCCGTGGGCATCGAACCCTTCTCGACGGTCAGGTTGAGGTACTGGTCCACGGTGTCCACCGACGAGAGCGAGTACAGCTTGACGTTTGCGGCGAGCGACCCGGAGTAGGTCACGCGGATGCAGGTCGCGACGGAGTTTCCGGGGATGCGGTTCGTCACGCCGTACATCGAGCTGCCGGCGTCGTTGTCGCTGATCTCCACGGTTCCCGCTGCGAAGGTGTTGCCCGCGTTGACCGAGGTGGCGGAGAAGGCTGCGAACGTGCCGGCGCCTGCCACCAGGCCGACGCATCCCACGATCAGGATGGACGCCAGAACGCGGCGGGGGCGGCTCACGAGCCTTCCTCCTGCGCCCTCGAACGGAACTCCACGCCCACGTTCGCGACGCGGCCCGACCAGCCCTGCCCCGCGTCGGCGTCCAGCCGCACGGAGACCTCGACGTCCACGGCCTCCCCGGGCGCGAGCGCGAGCGTACTCGTGCTCCACGAGCGGAACTGCCCGAGCGTGCCGTCGAAGAGCGATCCATCGGGCGTGTCGACACGGACCTTCAGCGCCTGGTCCAGATCACCGGACGACGGCACGCCGTGGACCTGGACGATCAGACCGATGCCCGTCTGGTTCGTGATCCGGAGAGAGCCCGAGGCGTCGGCGACATCGGGCGTCAGGTTCGTCGCCGAAAGGAAGGGCCCGATCGGGGAGACGGCGAGCTCGCCGGTGGGCGCAGAGGCGAACAGCACGTCGGCGCCGAGGGTTCCCGTTCCCGCTGGGATCCGGGAGGCGGCCACCAGGGACGCGGCAGCCGCGAGGCCGAGGATCAACCCCAGCACCCGCAGCGCGGTGTCGCCACGTAGCCTCATCCGTTTCCCTCCCGAGGAAGCCGGCGATGGG
>JALYMB010000086.1 GCA_030773935.1 Actinomycetota bacterium
CCCTGAAGGAGCGCCGAGGTGGGACTGTTCGGCTTCGAAGGAGACAACGCTCGCGAGAAGGTCATCGTGCTGCTCACGATGTGCTTCGCCCTCGCGATGGCCATGTTGGACAACACTGTGGTCAACGTGGCACTGCCCACACTCAGCAGGGACCTCGGTGCCGGCCTGAGCGACCTCCAGTGGATCGTGGACGGCTACGTCCTCGCGTTCGCCTCCTTGCTGCTCACCGGCGGGATCCTGGGCGACCGCTACGGACGCAAGCGGATGTTCCTCACGGGCCTCGCCACCTTCACCGCTGCGTCGCTCCTGTGCGGCCTGGCGAACTCGAGCGGCCAGCTGATCGGCTTCCGCGCGATCCAGGGGATCGGCGCCGCGCTCCTGATGCCGGGGACGCTGTCGATCCTCACGGTCACGTTCCCCCCCCACGAGCGCGCGAAGGCGATCGGCCTGTGGGCCGGCGTCTCGGGGATCGCGCTGGCCCTCGGACCGACGCTCGGCGGCTACATGGTCGAGCACCTGGGCTGGGAGTCCATCTTCTTCCTGAACGTGCCGATCGGGATCGTCGCCTTCCTGCTTGCGGTGCGAAACGTGCGCGAGAGCCGCTCGGAGCAGGCGCGGCAGCTCGACATCCCCGGCCTCCTGTTCGGCACCGGCGGCCTGTTCAGCCTCACGTACGCGCTGATCGAGGCGAACCAGAAGGGCTGGAGCGATCCGACCATCGTGGGGGCTCTCGTGGCCGGGGTTGTCCTGATCGCCGGTCTGCTCGTGTGGGAGTCGCGCACGCCCCACCCGATGATGCCGCTGTCGTTCTTCGGGATCCCGGCCTTCTCCGCCGGCAACGCGGTGGCCTTCTCCATCTCGCTCGGGATGTTCTCGACCTTCTTCTTCCTGAGCCTGTACATGCAGAACCCGTTCCTGCACGGGTACACGGCCTTCCAGGCGGGCGTGAGGTTCCTGCCTATGACGCTGATGATCGTGGTCACCTCGCCCAACGCGGGCCGCTTCGCGTCCAAGCACGGATCGCGCGCGCCGATGACCTACGGCCTCCTCCTGGCCGGGGGCGGACTGCTCGCGCTCTCCAACATCTCGGCCGACACGTCGTACTGGGTGATGTTGCCGATCTTCGCGATCATGGGTCACGGCATGGGCTCGGCGATGGCCCCGATGACGGCCGCGGTCATGAACTCCGTGGGACCCGAACGCGCAGGACTGGGTTCCGCCATGACGAATACGAGCCGCGAGGTGGGCGGCGTCTTCGGGATCGCGCTCCTGGGCACGCTCCTCTTCACCAAGTTGAACGCCGCGCTCGCGCCCGCGCTCGGGTCGATCGGGCTCAACCCCGCGCAGCGAGCCGGCATCGCCGCCGCCGCGAGCCACGGTGTGAGCGACTTCGGGACGTTCGGCCTGACGGCGTCGCAGCGCGCCGCCGTCGGCAGGGCCTACGGGGACGCGTTCATGAGCGGTTTCCGGGTGGCGCTGCTGGTTGCCGGATCCGTCCTGGTCGTGGCGGCCGTGGTGGCGAACCGGTTCATCCCGGGGCACGACGCGGTGCCGGTCCGGGCGGGCGCGGCGGAGCCCATCCCGGTCGAGGTCTGATCCCGCGGCGTCCGCGTCAGCTCGAGGGGACCGCGGCCCCGTACACATCGAACCTCGACAGCGGCCCGTTCGGATTGTCGCCGGTGCTGTTGGAGTTGTCGGCCCACACGGGGTAGGCGATGCCGGCGACGAACGTCAGCCCGGTGTAGTCGCCGTAGTCGATCCTGTTCCTCGCAGCCTCCGCGTTGGAGGCGCCGGCCGCCACCCGGATGTTGCTCTCGAACGTCGTCCCGCCGTCCCTGCTGAATGCCAGGAAATACATCGCATCGTCGTTGATCACTCCGTCGGTGTCGCCGACGCCGCCACGACCGTCGTCGAGCCGGGCGTCGTGGAAGCCCACCGCCACGACACCGGTGGCCGGATCCATCGCGATCCTCGGCAGGAACTGGCTTCGTCGGTTCATGAGATCGTCGTTCACGCGCACGGGCTCGCTCCACGACGCCCCGTCATCATCCGAGACGCGGACCCAGATGTCGGTCCTGTCGGTGTCGTTGGGGAACTCATCCGTGTACACCAGGTACACGCGGCCGTCGAACGCGCCCCCGGACCGATCCCACGCGAGCCCCGTCTCCGCGTCCACCGTGCGCTGCAGCTGCGGCCGGATCGGTTCGAACTGCCGCACGTTGGTGGTGCCGGACACCACCGGCGTGCCGAAGCCGGCCGGCCCCAGCCCGTCGGGGTCCACGTTCGTTCGGATCACGGTGCCTGTGTATCGACGGTTCCGGTGGCGGTCGCGCGTGCAGACCTGCATCACCTGTCCCTGCGGCCCGATCGAGATGTCCCCGAAGCTGCACCCACCGGTCCGGGGGACGTCCTGCGCGCGATGGAATACCCCCACGTTGCCGAGGCCCGACACGCGGGCCCCCGCAGCCTGGATCGCCCCGTTGGTCCATACGACCCAGACCATGCCCTCACCGGCCATGACCGTGGGCTGGTCGATGAAGCCTCCGTGTCCCTCGCCGGGCCCGTGCTCCCGCAGGTGCGTGGTCCGTCCGGCGGTGTCGACCCTGCGCCGGGGCGGGCGAGGATGGAGCTCGGCGAGGAGGGACCAGGAATCGCCGGCATCGGTGCTGATGGCCACGGGCAACGCCCCCACGTCGTCCTCGTCGAGCCAGGCCAGGAAGAGGTTGCCCTGATCGTCCCAGGACATCGTCGGGTCACAGCACGCCGTGCCGAACTTCCGGCCGTGGGCGATGAGGCGACGCGCCCACGTCACGCCGTAGTCGTGTGAGACCCCGAGGAACAGGCCGGACCGGCCGGTGTTGGACACCACCACGACGTTGGCCGGGTCGCGGGGATCCACCGCGATCGATGCTTCGCTCTGGTTGCCCGCCCGGGCGCTGATGTTCGTGACCGCGATCCCATATGCCCCGGTGGGCGCGGCCAGCACGACCTGCCACGCCAGCCCGAGCGCCGTCAGCGCGCCTCGCATCCCCGTCGTTGCGACCCACCCGGCACGCCGCCGTACCGAAGGAGAAGCCCGCACGACCGCTCTATGCGTCGCCACCCTCCTTGACCTGCTCCTGGGGGGGCGTCTCCGACGTCGTCCCGGCCGTCGCCGCCTGACCGGTCTCGACGGTCGAGCTGGTCTCGGGACCACTGCTCGCGGGCGCGAGACCGAGCCCCGTACGCAGCGCGTCCAGGCGAGAGGCCGCCTCGGCATCGAGCTGAGCCTTCTCCACCTCCATCATCTTCGAGCCGACGGAGTCGGTTCGGATCTCGGACTCGCCCAGGGCCTTCGCGTACCGGGTCTCGATCTTGTCGCGAACCTCGGCCAGGGAGGGCACGTCGCCCTTCGGCGAGATCTCGTTCATCTGCTTCAGCGCCGAGTTCATGCGCTCCTGCATCTTCGCGTTGTCGAGCTGTGACAGCAGCTTGGAGCGCTCGGCGAGCTGCTTCTGCAGGTTGAGCGCATTGGTCTCCACGGCCTTGCGCGCCGCGAGCGCCGCCGTGATCGACTGGTCGTGGAGACCCTTCAGGTCCTTCATCGAAGATTCCTCGGTCACGAGCTTCATCGCGAACGACTGCGCGGCGTCCTCGTACTGGGCCGATGCGGCGGTGTCGCTCCTGCGCCTGGCCTCGTCGGCCATGAGGAGCGCCTGGCGCGCCGAGCCCTGCAGCTTCTCCACCTCCTCGATCGCGCGTCCCAGCTTCAGCTCCAGCTGCTTCTGGTTGCCCACGACGGCGGCCGCCTGCTGGGAGAGGAGCTCGTGCTGCCTCTTGGCCTCCTCGATCGCCTGCTCGATCTGGATCTTCGGGTCTGCCTTCTCCTCCACCTTGCTGCTGAACGCGGCGGCGAGGTACTTCCACCAGCGACGAAGGGCCGTCAACATGCCGATCACTCCCTCTGGTCGGTGCCGTGGGATGCTACGCCATCGCCCGCATAGGCGCCGAGCGTGCGGCGCGACAGCTGCTCGGTCTCGGCGAGCCCGGCGCGCAGGCCCTCGAGCTCGTCGGCAAGTGCCTCGAGCTGCGCGGCGCCCTCCACCGGCGAGGTCGCCGTCTCGCTCAGCGCCAGGATCTCGGCGAGCTGAGCGACCAGGCGCTCGAGTCCGAGGGTCCCCGATTCCATCCGGGCGAGAAGGGTGGCCATCGACTGCTGCAGCCGGGCGCCGATGTCCATCTGTTCGTGCACCGACTCCAGGGAACGCTCCAGCTCCTCGTGGATGTCCGGGTCGGTGGTGGCGTTCACGGTCAGCTGCAGCCGCTCGCCCTCCTGGGTCAAGCGGTCGACGTCGACGTGAGCGGCAACGTTGCGCGTGATCGTGGCCTGGCCGGCCAGGCGCCGCAGTCCCTCCAAGGTCTTGTCGGACTGCTCCCCGATCGACCGGCTGCGCTCGGACACCAGGCCCTCCGGCACGGAGCCGGCCAGCTCGCGGAAGGACGCCACGGCCTGCTGCGCGCGATCCAGCCAGTGCCGCTCCGGTGAGCGTTCGGCGACCGGGAGCGGTGGGGACTGCCCGCGGCGCCGGTGCCCACCGGTGCCCAGCGCCGAGGCGATCGCGGCCTTCACGCCGAGCACCGCGGCGCCCACGCCCGCCGCCGCCAGCACCGGCACGCCCACGGCCCACGCCGTCCCCCCGGCCAACGCGCCGAGGATGTAGGTCCACGGATCGCGAGCCTCATCCCTCAGGGCCATCAGAAGTTGGAGATCACCGAGACGAAGACCTTCGAGATCGTGGTGGGATCCGATGCGTCGTACACCGCGGCGCGCGATGCCTGCGCGATCCTGGTGAGCGTCTTCAGGTCGGCGTCCTCGCCGTAGGCGATCGGGAACACGCGAACGTTGAGCTCGGAGTCGAGGTACCGCAGCAGGCCGTCCAGGTCCTGGTTGCGTGGATCCTCGTTGCGGCCGTCGGTCAGCACGACGACCCCGTTGATCCGATCCGGATCGAGCTGCGAACGCATCGTCTCCACCGAGTCGCGCACGGCCGTGTACAACGGCGTGCCGTTGAGGGGAACGAGCCCGCGGATCTCCTTGCGGAACCGGTCCAGATTGGGACCCAGCGGGCCGATCGGGATCAGCTCCTGGTAGTCGGCGCCACCCGCCATCTCGGTCGTGAACACCCACAGACCCACGTCGTCGTCGGGGGCGAACAGGCTCAGCGAGTCGATCGCCGCCTCCTTGGCGAGCTCGAGCTTGCTCTGGCCGCCGCCCGCCGAGTCGCCCATCGAGCCCGACACGTCGATCACCAGCAACACGCGCGCCCGCTTGCGCAGCTCCGTCCAGCTCGTCTGGATCCGGTCCAGCACCTGGGGCGCGGGAGGCGTCAGCACCTGTGTGGGTTCCGCGGGCAGCAGGCCGTTGGCCTCCGTGATCAGGGCGCCCGGGCTCCCGTTCGCATCACGGAACGCGAACCGCTGGAACTCCTGTTGCTGCGCGGGGGCCAGCACCCAGTCCAGGAAGCTCTGCGAGGCCTCGCGCTTCGCATCGTCCACCCACGGGGCGTTGAGCGTCACCCACGGGTGGTCGGAGATCAAGGTGCCCTCCTTCGGATAGATCGCGACCAGCGGCACGGATGGCTTGGGGTGATCGCCGAGCGTGGCGGGGTCGCCGGTGGGGTTGCCCTGGTTGTAGTCCCAGACCGACTTCTCCTCGATCGTGACGGCGGAGATGTAGGTGAGACCCTCGCCGCGGTCGTCCGCCTGCTGCAGGTTCGACAGGAACGTGAGCGAGATGTCCCCGTAGTGGACGACCGAGCTCTCAACGCCGCGCACGAACTCCTTCACCTGCGGGTCCTCGATCCGCGCGATCGACAGGTCGCTCGACAGGCCCGTGGCGGC
Organism: Actinomycetota bacterium; assembly: GCA_030773935.1. Classification (GTDB taxonomy): domain Bacteria; phylum Actinomycetota; class UBA4738; order UBA4738; family HRBIN12; genus JALYMB01. Next base: position 5,881 of record JALYMB010000086.1, read on the forward strand.
GAAGTACTCCCCGATCAGCGCGTTCAGCCCGGAGGTCGAGTAGTTCGGGTTCGTCTTGCCGAGCTTGAAGGCGCCCCACTCCGGATGGCCGACGGAGCCCCAGCCGCTGGGCTCGTTCGACAGGGCGTAGATGTCGTTCCAGCCGATGTCCTTGCCCGGCCAGCCGAGGGCCTGGGCCATCGGGCGCGGCATCGCGATCACCAGCGGGCTGTACGCGACGTGTGGGAGGTCACCGGCCGGGACGAGGTCGGGGCGGTCGCGGGCGGCCGTGCGCTGCTGCAGGAGCCCCACCCAGCTGGATCCGGCGGGGGTCCAGACGTCGGGGCGCAGGCCGTCGACGTCGTCGCGCCACCCGCGCGCGAGCGCGTCCATCGCGCCGCCCGAGGCTTTCGACGTGACCACGGCCTGCACGCACCGGCCGCCCGCCTGAGCGCCGCTGCGGTTGTAGCCCTCGGCCATCTGGGAGAGCAGCGCCGCCTTCTCCGAGGAGGCGGTCACGAACAGCTGGAGGCAGTTGCCGGGGTTGGGCGGCGGGCCAGGGCCGGCGTCCCCGCCGTCGTCGCCGGTGAAGACCCCGCGCAGGAACAGGATCAGCAGGATGCCGACCACCACGGCGATGGTCTGCGACACGGCGCGGCGGCCCCGATCGTCCACGAACGACTCCTGCGCTCACGGGGTCCGGCGGACCCGCTGCGGTGAGCCTATCGAGCCGGGCCCGACAAGGGTGGACCCGAGGGCAACCCACACGGCTCGCGCGGGCGGGTGAACTCAGAGGCCGGGCTCGAACACCATGTCGGCCACCACGAGGAGCAGCACGACCTCCGCATCCCCGGTCGCGCAGAGCGGTATCGCAGCGGTGCCGGGCGGTCGAGCACCGACCGCGTCAGGGGCCGTCCGCGACGGACTCGAACGCCGAGCTGGCCTGCATCTGGCGGCGGGCCTCGGCGGCGTCGTAGCGGGCGAGCTGCGGGATGGCCGCCGCCAGCGCGCCCACGCCCACGATGCAGGCGAGGCCGCCCGACACGATCGAGAACGGAACGCTGGTCACGGAGGCCAGCGCGCCGGCCTCGAGGTCGCCCAGCGACGGCCCGGCCGCCACCACGCTCAGGCTCACGCCTTCCAGGCGGCCGCGCATCTCATCGGGCGTCGTCGTCTTCAGCACCGCGTCGCGGAAGATCCCGCTCACCATGTCGGCGGCGCCGGCGATCGCCAGGAACACGAGCGCCGCCCAGGCCGTGGTGGACAGGCCGAACCCTGCGATCGCTGCGCCCCAACACACGACCGCGAGCATGATCGCGCGCCCCTGGCGCCGGACGTGCTTGGCGCGGCCGCTCCCGAGGCCCGCCAGCAGCGCTCCCGCCGCCGGCGCCGCGTACAGCAGTCCCAGCACGCGCGGGCCGGCGCCCAGCACGTCCTTCGTGAACGCCGGGAACAGCGCCATCGGCATCCCGAGCACCATCGCGTTGATGTCGACCCAGAACGTCGCCTGCAGCACGCGTTTGCCCCGAAGGAACCGCAGCCCCTCCCTGATCGACTCGAGATCGATCCCCGCGCGATCCGCCGTCGGCGGCGACGGCCGCATCGCCGCGACGGACGCGAAGCCGGCGAGGAACGAGACGACGTCCACCGTGTACGCGCCCGCGAGGCCGACGCTCGCGATCAGTACCCCGCCGAGCGCCGGCCCCGCCAGCTGCGCGATGTTGTACGTCGTGGCCTCCAACGCCAGCGCCGACGGGAGGAGCTCCACCGGCAGCAACCTCGCCGGCCACGCCCGCAACGCCGGCGAGTACAGGCCGTACGCGCCGGCGGCCAGGAACGCGAACACGTACAGCACCCACAGCCGGGGGTGGGTGAGCCGGGCGTTCACCACGAGCGCGACCGACAGGAGGGCCGTCAGGACGTGGGCGACCAGCAGCATCCTCCGCCGCTCGACGGCGTCGGCGATCGCGCCGCCGAGGATCGGCAGCACGAGCAGCGGCACCAGCTCGCACAGCGCGATCAGCCCCACGGCCAGCGTGTTGCCGGTCATCTCGTACACCTGGAAGGGCACGGCCACGAACGTGATGTGGCTGCCGAACTCCGACACGGCCTGCCCGGCGAACAGCAGGCGAAAGTCCTTCGATTCCCGCATCGGCGACAGGTCGATCGTGTGCCGCCGGATCCGGGCCAGGATCCCGGGCTCGCGAAGGTCCGGCGGGAGCGGCGGCGGCAGCGTCGTCTCGTCGTCCGGCGGCTCCGGCGTGCGGCCGGGCGGCGTCGGGTCTTCGTGATCGCCCATGACGGGCGACCACGCTAGCGGATGAGTCGGGACAGCCGCCGGTCGGCCAGCACCTTGCCTCCGGTCTGGCAGGTGGGGCAATACGTCACCTCGTGCGACTCGTAGGACACGCGGCGGAGATCGTCGCCGCAGACCGGACACGGTGTGCCGTAGCGATTGTGCACGGTGAAATGGTCGCCGAGCTTCGTGGGCAGGCCGCCCGTTCGCCGGCGTTCCGCGGCGGTGGCCTCCTCCAGGATCGCGTGCAGGGATGCCACGAGACGATCCCGCTCGTCCGCAGTGAGCTTGGCGAGCGACGCGTACGGAGAGAGCTTCGCCCGATGCAGCGTGTCGTCGCTGTAGCCGCGCCCCACGCCCGCCAGCGTGCGCTGGTCGCGCAGGATCGTGTGCACGCGGCGGGTGTCCTGGGATGTGCGGAGCCACGCCGCCGCCTCGTCGGAGTCCGACTCCGGGCCGAGCTTCGCGAGCGGCCCGTCGTCGCCGGAGGCCACGACCCAGATGCCGGCCTTGCGCTGCGTGCCGAACTCCTTGACGAGCACCGAGGGGCTGGCGTCGAACCGCAGGCGGCCCACCGCACCCCTTGGCCTCGTCGTCTTCGGCGGGTCCTCCAGCGTCACCCGGCCGCCCTGCGAGAGGTGCGCCAGGAGGCGGGGGCCTTGCAGCTCGAACACGAGGTACTTGCCGCGCGTGCCCACCTCCTCGAGCGTGCGTCCGGCCAGCGAGTCGAGGCGGGGCTCGACCGTCTTCAGCGCGGAGAACTGCAGGACATCGACCCGGTGGAGGACCTCGCCCCCAACGGTGGTCTGCAGCCGCTCGGCGAGCGCGCGGATCTCGGGGAGCTCCGGCACCGACTCACCGCTCCCGCGCGGCGGTGCGGATCGCCTCGACGCATTCGTCGATCCGGTCCCGGTGCGTCCGATGGCTCACGATGCACACACGCAACGTGTACCGGCCGTGGATCATGGTGCTGGACAGGAAGACGCGCTTGCCGGCGTTGATGCGGTCCAGGAACGCTGCGTTCTCCGCGTCGTCGGCGCCCGCCAGGCGGAACGGAACGACCGTGAGCTGCGGCGCCCAGGGAACCTCGACCTCCGGAACCCCGTCCAGGGCCTCGCACAGATGCGTGGTGAGGTCGAGCTTCTCGTCCAGCGCGTCGCGGAACGCGGCCACCCCGTGCAGCTGCAGCGGCATCCACACACGCAAACCCCGGAACCCGCGGGAGAGCTCCGGGGAATACTCGCTGTAGTTCGGGAGCTCACCGGGGGGCGCCAGATCCTGGAGGTAGTCCGCACCCACGTGATGCGCGTCGCGCAGGGCGTCGGCGTCCCGGACCACGAGCGCACCCGTGCCGTAGGGCAGGAAGAGGCCCTTGTGCGGGTCGAGGGTGATGCTGTCGGCCTCCTCGATCCCCGCGAACCGATCGCGCCCGCGCTCGGTGAGCTGGAAGAACCCCCCGTACGCGCCGTCGACGTGCGTCCACATGCCTTCGGCGCGCGCCACCGCGAGGATGTCGGCGATCGGATCCACCGCGCCCGTGTTGGTGGTCCCGGCACTCGCCACGACGAGGAACGGGCGCATACCGGCAGCGCGGTCCTCGCGGATCTGCCGCCGGAGGTCGTCGACGTCGATTCGCAGCTGGTCGTCGGTGGCGAGCTTGCGGAAATTCTTCGGTCCGAAGCCGGCGAGCTTCGCCGCCTTCGCGACGGAGGCGTGCACCTGTTCGCTGACGTAGTACGTGCCGTCAAGGAAGTTTTCGCCGAGACGGTCGTGGCGCGCAGCGACGACCGCGGAGAAGTTCGCCATGGAGCCGCCGGTGGTGAGCAGCCCCTGCGCGCCAGGCGGGAAGGCGAACAGATCGCAGAGCCAGCGAGCGACGTTCTCCTCGATCTGCACGATGGCGGGGCTCGCCTGCCACAGGCCCGCGAACCGGTTCAGTCCCTGCGCCAGGAACTCGCCCAGCGCGGCGGTGTACAGGCCGCCGCCTGGGACGTAGGCCAGGTACCCCGGTCCGCTGAACTCGAAGGTCCGGCGCGCGGCCGCGTCGAGCGTTTCCATCAGGTCGTCGAAGCTCACCTCGCCCGAGTCGGAGGGCGGCCCCGCGATCGCACGCGCGAGTTCCAGGCCCGATCCGGCGTTGGTGGCCGGCGCGTCGTCGAGCCCCTGGATGAACCCGATCAGGTACTCGACGGCCGTTCGACCGATCGAACGCATGTCCTGGGGGGAGGGATCCAGCGGCAGCATCGAACCATGGTAGCGGCGCCGAGCGACCGAAGCCGGGGAACCCGGGGGGACTCAGTGCGAGGCGGTGGCGACCGCGTCCAGCAGCCGGCCCGACGACCGTGCGATCTCCTCGACGGCGGCGGTGAACGCCTCCGAGTTCTTCCTGCTGGGCTCGCGATAGCCGCTGATCTTGCGGACGTATTGGAGCGCGGCCGCCCGGATCTCCTCGTCGGTGGGTGGCTCGTCGGGACGCCTGAGGGTCTTGATGTTTCGGCACATGATGCGCAGGTTACCGTGTCGCGGACCGAGCGGCCGGGCGCTCAGACGTCGGCGGCGGAGCCGCGGCGCTTGCGCGCGAGGGCGCTGATCGCCTCCATGACGCAGCGGTGCGCGAGGGCCGCCGTCACCTCGGCGTGGTCGTACGGCGGCGAGACCTCGACGACGTCCATCCCGACCAGCTCGACCTCACCCACGATCTGCCGGATCGCCCGGAGCAGCTCGCGCGAGAGCATGCCGCCGGCCTCCGGGGTGCCCGTCCCCGGGGCCATCCCGGGATCCACGACGTCGATGTCCACGGACAGGTAGATGCAGTCGGGTCCGTCCAAGGCTTCGGCGATCGCGTCGGCCACAACTGCCTCGGACCCGCGCTCCTCGATCTCGACCATGGTGTGCCAGCGAAGCCCCTGCTCCCGCATCCACTCGAACGTCTCCCGTTCCGGCCAGTACCCGCGCAGCCCGACCTGCACGAAGTTGGGGCCGTCGATCCAGCCCTCCTCCAGCAGGCGGCGCATCGGCGTACCGTGGCCGACGAGCGAACCCCACTGCTCGGCCCCCGTGTCCGCGTGGGCGTCGAAGTGCACGATGCCGACCTTCCGAGGGTGGCGGTGGCGGGACACGGCCGCGGCGCTGGGATACGTGATGGAGTGGTCTCCCCCCAGCACGATGGGGATCGCGCCCGAGCCGGCGACGCGCAGGACCTTCTCGTGGATCACGCGGAGGCCCCGGTTCAGACGCGCCGGCACGATGGGCGCGTCCCCCGCATCGACGACCGTGAGGCCGGCGTACGGTTCCACGTCGAGCTGGATCGACCATGCGGACCCGTGACCCCACGTCGTGGGCGCCATGCGGATCGCCCTGGGTCCGAAG
>JALYMB010000087.1 GCA_030773935.1 Actinomycetota bacterium
GGTTCAGATGAGGCAGCGCGCTTCAAGGAATGACGGCTCGCTCCAGCTGGATGACCTTGATCCCGAGCGCCATCTTTCCGACCGTCTGCCCGCGGACCCTGATGAGGACGATTTCTTAGAGTGCCGCGACGACGAGAGGCTGCTGCTTCCGATCCTCCTATCAGCGTGAAGGGTTCAAGAATCCCCATCGTGTCGACGGCGCGTGAATACTGACCCCGTGGCCGCGGTGCTCTAAAGCGACGAACGCAACGATCGGAGATCCTGACCTCCCGATGATGGGAGGACGGGTGGGACGACGACCGAAGTCAGCGGAGGTGCGGGGCCGGTTCTGGGAGGCGCGTGCGTCCGGCGCGACGTTGAGGGAGGCAGCAGCCGCGGCGGGCGTGTCTAGGACGGCAGGACACTACTGGCTGCACGAGTCGGGCGGGGTTCGGCCGCGTCCGACCCGTCCACGACCGCCGCCGCGGCTCTCGCTCGCCGAACGAGAGGAGATCTCCCGCGGCCTCGCGAAAGGGCTGACGCTGAGGACCATCGCGGCCCGGCTCAGCCGGTCGACGTCGACGGTATCGCGCGAGGTGAAGCGCAACACCACGTCGACGGGCTACCGGGCGGTGCGGGCCGACCGCATGGCACAGGCGCGCACCAGGCGGCCACGGCCGCCGAAGTTGGCGCAGCATCCCGAGTTGCGCGCGGTCGTCGAGCAGCGGCTCGCCCAGCGATGGTCGCCGCAACAGATCTCCCGCCGACTCGAGCTCGACTTCCCCGACGACCCGTCGATGCGGGTCTCACACGAGACGATCTACACGTCGCTGTTCGTGCAGGCCAAGGGCGGTCTTCCCGGGCAGCTGACCGTGTATCTGCGCACCCGACGCGTCCGGCGCCGCCCACTGCGGCGGGTCTACCTCGGGCCACCACGGATCAAGGACATGGTGCCGATCCAGCGCCGACCGGAAGAGGCGACGTACCGGCTCGTCCTGGGCCACTGGGACCTCGTCGTCGGGCGCCGCGGCGGTTCGCACATCGGGACGCTGGTGGAACGCCGCAGCCGCTACCTCCTGGTGCTGCACCTACCCGGTGGCGCCGGCACCGACAGCGTGATCTCCGCCCTGACCGCGGCCATGCACCGGCTGCCACCGGTCTTACGCCGGTCGGTGACCTGGGACCGGGGGATCGAGATGACGCGGCACCAGGTGTTCACCGCACACACGAAGATGCCCGTGTTCTTCTGCGACGCCCGTTCACCCTGGCAGCGCGGGTCGAATGAGAACACCAACGGCCTGCTGCGGCAGTACCTGCCCAAAGGCACCGACCTGTCCGTGCACTCCGCCGCGGACCTGAACGCCATCGCCCAGGAACTCAACAACAGGCCCCGGCGTATCCTGGACTGGCAGACTCCAAGCGAGGTCTTGATCGCCAGCGGTGCGATGACCGCTTGAGAGCACCCGCAGCCAGGGGGTCAGTTTTCGGCCGCCGTTGACACATCGCATCACGCGGCCCACCGATACTCGTGGATCAGACCGGCGAGCACGTCCTTTCGCGCAACCTGCGTTCCTCGAGGACTCCCAGTCGGAGGCGCGTGCATGCCGGCTGGGGTAGCCAGGTGAAGGGTGCACTTATCCAAATCCGGCCGCTGACCACGTGTCTCCCAGCCCGGGGCCGGATCGAGGGTAGGGCGTGATCCTCCGAACGGGGGTGACGAGTCGCCCCTCGGCCGGCTCCATTTAACGGCTCGCAGGGTCCTAAGCCTGAGCGCCCTCCGCTCAACTTCGGAGGCCAGCTTCCATGGGTGCAGTCCCGAGGGTCCCCGACTGCTTCGCCGGGACAGGCGGAGTCCAGGTTCTGAGCCAGGTCCGAATGCCCTGCTCAGAGGGGTGAACCGAATAAATGCACCCCACAAGCCATCCCGGCATCCTAAGGAACTGCCGGTCAGTGGGCGAATGCGGGTTCTGGCACCCCTCACCCCTTTGCGTACACGAGCACCGGCGCCAGCTTCTCCCTATGGCGGGAGAGATTTAGACGGTATTCACCTTGTCGACCGGTAAAATTGCCTCTAGTCTGGCTGTCTCAATAGACGCGGCCTCCCTATGGATCCCCATGATGCGGACGGAGAAGGTGATGGAGCCCCAGGATGCGGACGGAGAAGGTGCCGGTGTGGCGGGCGTACCCCGTCTGGACCGGGCGGCCGAATCGCACCTCCCCGACGGGCCGCGTGTGCGACGCGGACGGGTGCGGTACGAGGCTCTCCATCTACAACGGGTCGACGCTCTGCTGGCAGCATGAGCCGGCGCGCATACGCCTGCCCCGTGGCCAAAGGAAGAAGCGGTATGCAGCCTAGCCCTGCCCCGGGCTCGGGGTCCTCGAGGCAGACGTCCTCTGTACCTGGCGGAAGGGTGTCTTGAGGTGGGCCTGATCACCGAGAAGCTCCCCATGCCCCAGCCGGTCAAGTTCATCCTGAACTGGGGTCGCCGCTACTCGCTCTGGGTCATGAACTTCGGGCTGGCCTGCTGCGCGATCGAGTTCATCGCCACCTCCACCTCCAAGCACGACTTCATCCGGTTCGGGGTCATCCCGTTCGCCCACGGGCCCCGCCAGGCCGACCTGCTGGTCGTGGCCGGCACGCTCACCGACAAGATGGCCCCGGCCCTGAAGCGCGTCTACGACCAGATGCCCGAGCCGAAGTACGTGATCTCGTTCGGGTCCTGCTCCAACTGCGGCGGGCCGTACTGGGATTCCTATTCCGTCACGAAAGGGGTCGACCAGATCATCGACGTGGACGTCTACGTGCCCGGCTGCCCGCCGCGGCCCGAGGCCTTGCTCCAAGGCATCATCAAGCTGCAGGAGAAGATCGCTGGCGAGGACATCAGGGAGAAGTTCAGTGGCAAATTCAACTCGTCGGCTGCCACCTCCTGAGATTGGCGAGAGGGGGCGGAACTCGACGTTACTCCTGTGATGGGGTCGTAGGTGCCGTGACATATCCCCGAGGGCGATGCTACCCGACGGTTCGCGGGCGCAGGTGTGCGCGTGGGGGCGTCGGGTAAGGCGCTGGGGTGTAGGAGTGATGACATGACGTACGTGATTGCGGAACCCTGCATCGACGTCAAGGACAAGGCCTGCGTGGACGAGTGCCCGGTCGACTGCATCTACGAAGGCCCGCGGATGCTCTACATCCACCCCGACGAGTGCGTGGACTGCGACGCCTGCGTGCCCGTCTGCCCGGTGACCGCGATCTTCCCCGAGGACGATCTGCCGGCGGAATGGAAGCAGTTCACGTCCGTGAACGCCGAATGGTTCACCGACGTGGTGACCGGACTCGGCTCGCCGGGCGGCGCCGCCCAGGCCGGGCCCCAGCCGAAGGACCATCCGGTCGTGGAGGCCTGGGAGGCCGTCTAGCTCATCGGCGCTACGAGCCAGGCCTCCG
>JALYMB010000088.1 GCA_030773935.1 Actinomycetota bacterium
CTCGCGAGCAGATCGTCGCGCGCCGCCGCCTGCAGCACCTCGTGCAGCTCACGCTCCCTGGCCATGTCCAGCGCCGGCGGCCTGCCGCCGGTCGGGCCCAGCAGGACCTCGGCGAACTCCGAGCCGCCGAGCTCGGGGAACGTCTCGCCCAGCAGGTAGATCGCCAGGCCCGGCCGTCCGAATCCGGCCGGGACGCGCAGCCGATGGTCCTCCAGCAGACCGAGCATGCCGATCACCGGTGTCGGCCAGATCGCGGAGTCGCCGGATTCGTTGTAGAAGCTCACGTTCCCGCCGGTGACCGGGGTCTCGAAGGCCAGACACGCGTCGTGCATCCCGCGGATCGACTCGGCGAACTGCCACATCACCTCCGGACGCTCGGGGTTCCCGAAGTTCATGCAGTTCGTGATCGCCAGCGGCCGCGCACCGGTCACCGCGACGTTGCGGGCCGCCTCGGCGACGGCGTGCGCCGCGCCGAGATAGGGATCGAGGTGCCCGAACCGGCCCTTGCCGTCGGCGGACAGGGCCACGGCCTTCAGCGTGCCGGGGATCCGCACGATCGCGGCGTCGCCCCCGGCGGAGTCCACCGTCTGCCCCTGGACGATCGAGTCGTACTGCTCGAAGACCCAGCGCTTGCTGGCCACGTTCGGCGAGCCGAGCACCGCCAGGAACGCCTCGCGCAGGTCGCCGTCGTACGGCACGAACGTGGGATCGTCGTCCGCGGAGGCCTCGATCGGCGACATCGGGCGCTCATAGACGGGACCCTCCTCCGCCAGGGACGGCGCCGGGATCTCGGCGACGAGCTCACCGCCCACCTGCACCCGCAGGGTCCGCCCCGGCACCAGCGACGCGATGGGGGTCGAGGCGAGCCCCCAGCGATCGCAGACCTCCTGCACCTCCACGAGGCGCTCCGGGGACACGATCGCGAGCATCCGCTCCTGCGACTCGCTGGTGAGGATCTCGAAGGGCTCCAACCCGGGCTCCCGCAGGGGGACCAGGTCGAGCTGGAGCACGGCACCCATCCCGGCGCGGGCCGCCGACTCGCTGACCGCGCACGTGAGGCCGGCCCCGCCCAGATCCTGCAGGCCCTCCAGCAGGCCCCGTTCGACCATCTCCAGCGAGGCCTCGATCAACAGCTTCCCCGCGAACGGGTCCCCGATCTGCACGCTGGGGCGGGAGTCCTCGCTCCCCTCCTCCAGCGTCGCGCTGGCCAGCACGCTCACGCCGCCGATCCCGTCGCGACCGGTGGCCGCGCCGTACAGGACCATCAGGGAGCCCTCGTGCACGGTGAGCGATTCCGCCGTCACGAGCCTGTCGGCGGCGGCGATCCCCACGCACATCACGTTCACGGCCGGGTTCGCGCTGTGGGCGTCGGCGAAGTGGATCTCGCCGCCCACGGTGGGCACGCCGATGCAGTTGCCGTAGCCGCCGATGCCGGCCACCACACCGGCGAACAGGTACCGGTTGCGTGCCTCCGTCAGCGGTCCGAACTGAAGGGGGTCCAGCAACGCCACCGGGCGCGCGCCCATGGAGATGATGTCGCGCACGATGCCCCCCACGCCGGTGGCCGCACCCTGGTAAGGCTCGATCGCGCTGGGGTGGGAGTGCGATTCCATCTTGAAGACCACCGCCAGCCCGTCGCCCACGTCCACCGCGCCGGCGTCCTGTCCCGGACCGACCAGCACCGCGGGGCCCTCGGTGGGGAGCGTGCGCAGATGGACCTTCGATGACTTGTACGAACAGTGCTCCGACCACATGGCGGCGTACATGGCGAGCTCGGTCCGGTTGGGCTCGCGACCGAGGGTGTCCCGGATCCGGTCGAGCTCGTCGTCGCTTAGGCCCAGTTGCCGGTGCAACGGCTCCTCGACCGCCACCATCACACCCTCGCCATCGCCGTGGCCAAGAGGGACGAGAACAGCGGCTGGCCTCCGATCGGACCGACGTCGGGATCCACGGCGTGCTCGGGGTGCGGCATCAGGCCGACCACGTTGCCACCAGGGTTCCGCACGCCGGCGATGCCGGCGACCGCACCGTTCGGGTTATGGGCCTCGTCCACCTCGCCCCCGGCGGAGGCGTACCGGAACACCACCAGGCCTTCGTCCTCGAGCCGCTCCAGCTCCTCCGGGCGGGCCACGAACTGCCCCTCGCCGTGCTTGACGGGAACCTCGAGCGTCTCCCCCGTGCTCAGGTCCCGGGTCACGGCGCTGGCCGAGGTCTCCACACGGAGGTGGACGAGACGGCAGACGAACCGCAGAGAGGCGTTGCGGATCAGTGCGCCCGGCAGCAGACCGGACTCGCACAGGATCTGGAAGCCGTTGCAGATCCCCAGCACCGGACCTCCGCGCCCAGCGAAGGTCCGTACCTCGTCCATCACGCGCGCGAAGCGGGCGATCGCGCCGCAGCGCAGGTAGTCGCCGTAGCTGAACCCGCCCGGCAGGACGACGGCGTCCACGTCGTGCAGATCCGCGTCGGCGTGCCACACCGGAACGCCCACACCACCCATGGTCTCCACGGCGCGCAGCGCGTCGCGGTCGTCGAGCGAGCCCGGGAAGGTGATGACGCCGACCCGCGTGGCCGGGGAGCTCACGATGCCGGCTCCTCCACGATGCGGTAGTCCTCGATCACCGGATTGGACAGGAGGCGGTCGGCCATCTCGGCGACCTGCGCGCGCGCGGTGGCCTCGTCCGCCGCATCCACGGAGAGGCGGATGTGCTTGCCCACCTTCACGTCGGCCACGTTCGTCCATCCCAGCGCTGGCAGCGAGCCCTCCACGGCCTTGCCCTGCGGGTCGGATAGGCCGGCCTTCAGCGTCACCAGCACCTCGAAGAGGTAGGCGGTCATGAGGGCGTAGCCCCGATCCGCCGCAGATAGTCGGCGAACGGCTCGCCGGTCAGGCGCTCGTAGGCTTCACGGTAGCGCGCGGCCGTGTTCCCGACGACGTCGGCCGGGAGCTCGGGCGGGGGCGGCTCGTGATCCCACCCACTGGCGTCCAGCCAGTCGCGCACGTACTGCTTGTCGAAGCTCGGCTGCGCGTGGCCGGGTTCGTACGTGTCGGCGGGCCACAGGCGCGACGAGTCCGGCGTGCAGACCTCGTCAACCAGGATCAGCTCACCGTCGCAGAAGCCGAACTCGAACTTCGTGTCGGCCAGGATGATCCCCCGGCTGGCCGCGATCGCAGCCGCGCGCTCGTACAGACCAAGCGTGAGCTCCTTCAATCGCTCGGCCAGGCCCCGCCCCACGATGGCGGCGGCCTCCGCCGGCGAGACCGGGAGGTCGTGACCCTCGGCGGCCTTCGTCGTGGGGGTGAAGATCGGCTCGGGGAGGCGACCCGACTCCAGGAGCCCGGGAGGCAGTGGAACACCGCACACGGCGCCCGTCTGCCGGTACTGCGACCAGCCCGAGCCGCTCAGGTAGCCGCGCGCGACGCACTCGAGCGGCACGACGTCGGCGCGGCGCACGAGCATGGCACGCCCCGCCAGGCTCGCATCGAACCCACCGGTCGCGGGGTCGGCCGTCACCACGTGGTTGGAGACGAGATCCCTCGTCCGCTCGAACCAGAACAGGGAAACACCCGTCAGCACCCGGCCCTTGTCCGGGACGGGCGTGGGCAGGATCACGTCGAAGGCGCTGATGCGGTCGGTGGCGACGAGGAGCAGCCGGTCGGGCCCCGCGTCGTAGAGATCGCGGACCTTGCCGCTGGCTCGCAGCTCGCCGGCGACGCCCATCCGGACTAGGCCCCCTCGACCGGGAGCTTCTCGAGCTTGGCGAACACCCCGCCGAGGTTCTGAAGGAACCGCGCCGGGTCGAAGAGCGCGTTCAGATCTTCAGGGGTGAGCAGCCGCTGCACCTCGGGGTTGGAGCCCAGCGCACCGCGGAAATCGGTGTCCTGATCCCAAGCGGCGGCGGCGGCCTTCTGCACGATCCGGTAGGCGTCGTCGCGCGAGGATCCGGCGTCGACCAACGCCAGGAGCACCGATTGGCTGAACGCGAGGCCGCCGTCGGTCTCGAGGTTTCGCAGCATCCGGTCGGGATACACACGGATGCCGTCCAGGACCGCCGTCATCTCCTCGAGCATGAAGTCCAGTAGGCCGCACGAGTCGGGCAGGATCACGCGCTCGGCCGAGGAGTGCGAGATGTCGCGCTCGTGCCACAGGGCCACGTTCTCCAGGGCGGCCTGCGCGTTCGCACGAACCACACGGGCCAAACCCGAGATCCGTTCGGATGCAACGGGATTGCGCTTGTGCGGCATGGCGCTGGACCCCTTCTGGCCCTCGGCGAACGGCTCCTGTACCTCGCGCACCTCGGTGCGCGCCAGGTGTCGGATCTCGTTGGCGAAGGCGTCCAGCGACGAGGCCGTCACGGCGAGGGTGGCCATGAACTCGGCGTGGCGGTCGCGCTGCACGATCTGCGTGGAGGCCTCCGCGCTCTTCAGGCCCAGGTGCGCACAGACGAGCTCCTCGACCCGAGGATCCACCATGGCGTAGGTGCCGACGGCGCCGCTGATCGCGCCCACGCTCACGGTCTCGCGGGCGCGGCGGAGACGTTCGCGATCGCGGTCGAGCTCGAAGGCCCACACCGCGAGCTTCAGGCCGAAGGTGATGGGTTCGGCGTGGACCCCGTGCGATCGACCCACCATCACCGTTTCGCGGTGCTGCAGCGCGAGCCGCTTCACCACCGCCAGCAGCCGCTCCAGCCGCCCGAGCAGGATGTCGGCGGCGGCACGCAGCTGCAAGGCGAGGCCGGTGTCCAGCACGTCCGAGGACGTGAGGCCGAAGTGCACCCACCGGCCCTCGGGTCCGATCGAAGCTGCCACCACGTCCACGAACGCGGCGACGTCGTGGCGGGTGATGCGTTCGCGCTCCCGGACGGCCTCGACGGTGAAGCCGGCGCGCTCCCGCACGACGGCCGCGTCGCCCGCCGACACCGAGCCGAGCTCGGCCCAGGCCTCCACCGCCAGGATCTCGATCTCCAGCCAGTTCGCCAGGCGGGTCTCGTCGGACCAGACCGCAGCCATCTCCGGCAGGCTGTACCGGGAGATCAAAGCTTGAGGCCCTCCGCGAGGTCGTCCTTGAATCGCCAGAGCGCCTTCTGCACGTCGGGATCGCTCACCCCCAGGATCTCGGCGGCAAGGATCGCTGCATTCACGGCGCCCTCCACGCCGACGGTCGCCACGGGCACCCCCATGGGCATCTGCGCGGTGATCGCCAGTGCCTCGTTGCCCACCATCTGGGGGGAGGTGGCGATCGGCACACCGATCACCGGCAGCACGGTTCGTGCGGCGATGGCGGCGGCGAGGTGCCCGGACATCCCGGTGGAACAGATGACGACCTTGATCCCACGTTCGAACGCCGTGCGCGCGTACTCGTCGACCAGGTCGGGGTTCCGAGACGACGACATGATCCGCACCTCGTGCGGGATGTCGAACTTCTCCAGTATCAGCCCGGCCTGGCGCATGATCGGCAGCTCGGACGGGGACGCCGCCAGCACCCCGACGATCGGTGTCTCGTCGCTCACGTCAATTCCCCTCCGCCGCGCGTGCGGCGATGTCGCTCCGGACCTGCATCCCCTCGAACGAGATCTGCTCCACCGCCTGGTAGGCGCGGGCGCGCGCCTCGGCGATCGTGGGACCTAGACCGCTCACGGCGAGCACACGCCCCCCGGCGGTGACCACTGTACCGTCCCGCCGCTCGGTGCCGGCGTGGAACACGTGCGCGCCCTCCACGCGCTCGGCGGCGTCCAGACCGCGGATCTCCACACCGGTCCGGTAGTCGCCGGGATAGCCTCCCGAGGCGGCGACGACGCAGACGCAGGCGTCGTCGGTCCACAGCGCCTTGTAGTTGCCGATGTTGCCCTCGACGCAGGCCAGGACCAGCTCGCCCAGGTCGCTGCGCATCCTGGGCAGGATCACCTCGGCCTCGGGATCGCCGAAGCGGCAGTTGTACTCCAGGACCTTCGGACCGTCGGCGGTGAGCATCAGGCCTGCGTACAGCAGGCCCCGATAGCGGACGCCCTCGGCCTCCATCGCCCGCACCGTCGCGCGAACGATGCCGCTCCAGATCGTCTGCTCGGTGTCGCCGTCGACGAAGCCGACCGGTGCGTAGGCCCCCATGCCGCCCGTGTTGGGCCCGGTGTCGCCCTCGCCCACCCGCTTGAAGTCCTGCGCCAGGCACAGCGGCAGCACGTCGCGGCCGTCCGTGAGCGCGAACGCCGACACCTCCTGCCCCACCAGGAACTCCTCCACCAGCACGTGGGCGCCCGCGTCGCCGAAGACATGGTCGACCAGGCAGGCCTTCAGGGCGGCGGAGGCTCCCGCACGATCGGGCGCAACGGTCACGCCCTTGCCGGCCGCGAGACCGTCGGCCTTGATCACGACGGGCCCGCCGCCGAGCTCGTCCACGAACGCCAGCGCAGGTCGAAGCTGCGTGAACGTGCGCGACCGCGCGGCCGGGATCCCGTGACGTTCGCACAGCTCCTTCGCCCAGGCCTTCGAACCCTCGATGCGGGCGGCGTCCCTGGTGGGACCGAACACGGCGTGACCGCGCGCCTCCAGCTCGTCGGCCAGGCCGGCCACCAGGGGTGCCTCGGGCCCCACGATCGTGAGATCGATGCCCTCGCGCGCCACGGCCCCGACGATCTCGGGGACGTGGTCGGCCTTGATCGGGAGGCAGGTGGCCTCGCGCGCGATGCCGGCGTTGCCCGGCGCGGCGTAGAGCCGATCCACGGTGGGGTTCTGCGCGAGGCGCCAGATCATGGCGTGCTCGCGGCCTCCCCCGCCGACGACGAGGATCTTCATGCGACCGGCAGGCTCTGCTCGCGCGCGGGACCGATGGAGACCACGCTCGCCGCTACGCCGACGAGCTCCTCCATCCGCCGCACGTACGCCCGGGCGTTCTTCGGCAGATCCTCGAACGAGCGCGCCTCGTCGATCTCCTCGTCCCAGCCGTCGAGCTCCTCGTACACGGGCTCGGCCCTGTGGAACAGGGACTGGTGCGGAGGGAAGTCGTCGAAGACCTCACCCTCGGCCCGGTAGCCCGTGCAGATCTTGACGGTCTCGAGGCCGGACAGCACGTCGAGCTTGGTGACGAACATCTCGGTGAGCCCGTTCAGCCGGGCGGCGTAGCGTCCCAGCACGGCGTCGAACCAGCCGCACCGGCGCTTGCGTCCGGTCACCGTCCCGAACTCCTTGCCGCGCACCCCCAACCGCTCGCCCACCGCGTCGAGGAGCTCGCTGGGGAAGGGCCCGGCGCCGACCCGTGTGATGTAGGCCTTCACGACACCCACCACGCGGGAGACCTCCATGGGGCTCACGCCGGCCGACGCGAGCGCGTAGCCGGCGACCGGGTTGGACGACGTCACGAAGGGATACGTGCCGTGATCGAGATCGAGCAGCGTTCCCTGCGCGCCCTCGAACATCACCTGCTTGCCCTCACGGAGCGCGCGATGGAGCAGCAAGGAGGTGTCGGTGACGTGCGGCTGCAGCCGTCCGGCGAGCTCCCGATACTCATCCACGATCGCGTCGGCATCGAGCGGCAGGCGGTTGTAGATCTTTGTGAGGATCAGATTCTTCTCGCGCAGGACGACCTCGAGCTTCTCGCGGAAGATCTTCTCGTCGAACAGGTCCTGGATCCGCAGCCCGATCCGCGCCGCCTTGTCGCCGTAGGCGGGGCCGATCCCGCGCTTCGTCGTCCCCAAGGCGTTCCTGCCGAGGAAGCGCTCGGTCACCTTCTCGAGCTCCAGGTGATACGGCATGATCATGTGCGCGTTCCCGCTGAGCATGAGCCGGCTCGTGTCGATGCCCGACTCGTGGAGGTCGTCCATCTCTTTCAACAGGTGCCGCGGGTCCACGACTACACCGTCGGCGATCACCGAGGTGATGTGGTCGTAGAGGATGCCGGAGGGGATCAGCTGGAGCTTCAGCAGCCGTCCCTCGGCGATCACCGTGTGGCCGGCGTTGTTGCCGCCCTGGTAGCGGACCACCAGGTCCATACGGTCTGCCAGATAGTCCACCGCCTTGCCCTTGCCCTCATCTCCCCATTGGGTCCCGAGCACGATGGCGGCTGGCATGACGCCAGTCTAGATGAAGGCCGTCATCCCACCGGGCCGGGCCGATGCCCTCACACCAACGTCCTAGACTCCTGCCGTGGCGAACGAACCCGAACCCTCGGCCCTGCCTGGTGACCTGGCTGCTCTCACCCCCGAGGAGCAACAGGTCCTCGTGAGGGTCGCGGAGATCATCCGCAAGATCAACTACGGCACCGTGGTGCTGGTGATCCAGGACGGCAAGGTGGTGCAGATCGAGATGGCGGAGAAGTTCCGGCTGCGATGAGCGTCGCCCGAGACCTCGTTGACCCGACCGCCGCCCGCAGGGGGGCGCCCGTGAAGATCGCCCTGCGGGACCTGGTCAAGATCCGGGTCTCGACGTCGGGACGCCGTGTGACCGCGATCGACCACGTGTCGTTCGACGTGGGTGTGGGCGAGTTCGTGTGCCTGCTGGGACCCAGCGGCTGCGGCAAGACCACGATCATGAACATCCTCGCGGGTCTGGACGCGCCGACGTCGGGCCAGGCCCTGCTGGACGGCAAACCGATCTCGGGCCCCGGTCCGGACCGCGCGGTGCTGTTCCAGGAACCGGCGCTGTTCCCGTGGCTGTCGGTGCTGGCCAACGTGCAGCTCGCGCTGCGCTTCGCGGGCGTGCCCGCCGCCGAGCGGCGCGACCGCGCGATGCAGTGGCTCGACAACGTGCGTCTGGCGCCCCTGGCGGACGCGCAGCCGCACGAGCTGTCGGCGGGGCAGCGCCAGCGCGCCGCGCTCGCGCGCGCTC
>JALYMB010000089.1 GCA_030773935.1 Actinomycetota bacterium
GCCTCCTCCTGCGTGCGCGCGGCCTTCAGCACCACGACCTCCTCGGTCACCTCGGCGTCCGGGCCGGCGCCCGCCGCGTCCTCGGCGCTCACCGCGTTCACGGTCACGGGCAGCGTGAGCTCGTGCGCCTCGATCGACGCGCCGAGCGACACGTACCGCACCACGACCTGCGCAACGGTGGCGAGGCCCAGCGACGCCAGGCGCGGCACCGACAGTTCGAAACCACACGCCGACGCTCCTCGGCGTACGCGTCCCCGAGCTGGATCTGGATCCCACCGGCGACGGCGACCGTCGGCGCGTCGTTCAACACACCCACGAGCTCGACCTCGTCGCCGGGACGCACCTCGACCGAGACGTTCTGTGCGGCGAGCGAGACGAGGCCGTCGAACTCCGCGGCGAAGATGCCGGGCGCCTCCTCGTGCGAGGCGGCGAAGTGCGCGTTGCCGACGCCGGCGTCGGCCATCGCCGTGAGGAGGTCCTCGTCGAACCCTTCGCCGAAGCCGATCGTGGTGGTGGCGACACCGTCGTCGCCGGCGCTCTTCGCGAACGCCTCGAGCTGTGCGGGGTCCACGACGCCCTGGTTCGCCTGTCCGTCGGTGAGGAGCAGCACGCGCCGGGGGCCGGTGCCGCCGGGCACGGCTCGCAGCTGCTCGACGCCCTTCAGCCACCCGCCGGACAGGTTCGTCATGCCGCCGGGGGAGATGCCGGCGATCGCGTGCTGCAGTGCGAGTCCGGCGTGCTGCACGTCCTGCAGCGGGTACACAAGCTGCACCTCGTCCTCGAACGTGACGATCGAGAGCTGGTCGGCCGGGCCCAGCCGACGTGCGAGGTAGGCCGCGCACGCCTTCGCCGTCTCGAGCTTGGCGCCGGCCATCGAGCCGGAGCGGTCGAGGACGAGCGCCACGTGCAGCGGCCGGCGCTGCACGCCTGGCATCGCCGGTGCGGTCAGCTCGAGCATGCAGTGGACGCGATGGTCGCGTTCGACGGCGAGCAGTTCGTGGTCCAGGCGCAGGCTAGCGTCGAGCTCCGTCATGAGGACTCCGATCTTGCGGGAGCGGGCCGGCGCGCCGATGGCGCCGAGGGGTCGCCCGCCCCGCGTTCTGTGACGTCCATCACAGTACGGAGCACCGCCGACACGGATCCCATCGGTGTGATTCGCGAGGATCGAGGCTCCACTCCGTGGCTCGGACGGCCATTTCTTCGGCCGCCATTTCCAGGCCCCCTATGGGGCTCCCTATACTGTTGCCAGCGGGAAAGGGAGGCGCCATGTTCGGAGCACTCGGGATGCTGATGGCGAAGGGCGGCGGCAACACTGACACCATCTTGTGGATCATCGCGGCCGTCCTTGTCGTCGCCGGCATCGTTTCTCTCATCAGGGGATCGTTCCTGGTCGGGATCGTCCTCATCGTCCTTGGACTCCTGGTGGGACCAGGTGGAGTGAGCATCTTCAGCTAGCGCAGGGAGGGTGCACGAGCGGTCCTTGACGACGTTCGGTCATCGACCGGTCGCGCCTGCCTGTCTCATGGGTCTGGACTGCCGCACCTGACACACGGTCCAACCACCCGTGGGCTGACTCCTTGCGCGCGTGTTCCTGCTTCAGGTCGTGCATGGCCCGAGGTGCCGTCGGGGATGAGACGGGGGGGTCTCTTCGGGCGCCACCGCGGGAGCGCCAGTCGAATGACTCGGACCGATCTCTTCCCTTCGACGTACGATCGTCCCGTGGCGTACGACGAGGAGCTCGCCGATCGCATACGTGAACTGCTGAGCGGTGAACCCGATCTGGCCGAGAAGAAGATGTTCGGCGGGCTCGCCTTTCTCATCGGGGGCAACATGTCCGTCGCAGCGAGCGGCCAAGGTGGAGTGCTGGTTCGAGTGGACCCTGCACAGTCAGATGCTCTTCTCGCCACGACGGATGCTCGTCTCATGGAGATGCGTGGCCGCCGGATGCAGGGATGGCTACGAGTCGCCCAAGTCGATGTACGCACCAAGCGGCAGCTCGCGAAGTGGGTGCGGCTCGGCGCTACGTACGCCCGCTCACTCCCTGCGAAGCGATAGGCCGACCGAACACGACCCGTTCAGAGGGTTCGCTTCGATCCTCAAGCAACGGACCGACCAAAGAAACTCGGAGGCGAAGAGATGAGCGGCGACGCCATGATCGCTGCGTCGAGTGGCCTTTCGCAACACCCAATACACTCGTGAGGGTTCGTGGAGGAGGCAGTGTGGATCGCTCAGCATGGCTCGCCGAGCGGCGCGACGCGGTTGTAGCGTCCTACGACGCCGAAGCGCCTACCTACGACGAGAACGAATACCCGACCGGTCCGCAACAAGCGTGGGTCGCCCGACTGCTCCAGCTCTGCCCGCCGGGTGGCGCCGTGCTGGACGCGCCCTGCGGGACGGGCAGGTACTTCCCGATGGTGGCCGCCGCCGGCCACCGGGTCACCGGAGTCGACCGATCGGCGGGGATGCTGACGCAGGCTCGGGCCCGAGAGATCGCGTTCTCGCTCGAGCAGATCGCACTCCAGGACCTGTCGTACTCGCACGAATTCGACGCCGTCATGACGATCGACGCCATGGAGAACATCCCGCCTGAAGACTGGCCCCTGGTCCTGGCCAACGTTCATCGCGCCGTCCGTCCGGGCGGCTTCCTCTACATGACCGTCGAGGAGATCGAGGAAGCGGAGATCGAGCATGCGTTCGAGACCCTTTCCGGGCGTGGCGTTCCCGCGGTGCGAGGCGAGGTCGTGGAGGGCGACGTGGCCAACTACCACTACTACCCCGGCCGTCAACGGGCCGTCGACTGGTTCGCCGCCGAAGGCCTGGCGATCGTCGACGAGGGCTTCAAACAAGAGGACGGCTGGGGGTATCGGCATTTCCTGCTTCGCAGTGGCGCATGACCGGCGAGGATCTCGCCCGCCTCCGACCTGCTTGTCCAGCCTCGGCTGCTCCGCTTGGAGTTCGGAGGTAGGGCTGCTGGAACCACTCCAGGAGTGAGTGCGTACAGATCAGGGGGAGTGATCCATGCGGATCCAGAAGCCCGGCAAGCTGGTGGTCTGTGCGGCGGCGATGGCCCTCGCGGTTTCGTGTACGGGCCGGGCGACTGAGCCTCTCCGAACCGTCACGCAGAGCGTGCCGCCCCCGTTCGCCGTGGCCGACGGGGTCATCGCCTTCTCATCCGACCTGGGAGGAAACATCGATGTCTGGTCGATCCGCACCGACGGGAGGGACCTGCTCCGGCTGACCGATTCGAGCGGCGCCGATCAATCATCGGCGTGGTCGCCGGACGGTCGCAGGATCGCCTTCCGGTCCGACCGGGACGGAAACGATGAGATCTATGTCATGGACGCCGATGGGTCCAACCAGCGCAACCTGACCCGGGATCCTCATTCGGACTACTCGCCCGCGTGGTCGCCGGACGGTCGTTGGATCGCCTTCGCATCCGACCGGGACGCCGGCTCGTCCGGATACGCCAACGACATCTGGCTCGTCCGGCCGGACGGCACGGGAGCTCATCGGATCACCCATCACGTAGGCATCGACGAGTACCCAGTGTGGTCGCCGGACTCGACACGGGTCGCATTCAATTGCAGCGGCGGCCGGATCCTTCCTCAGGGAGTTGGAGACTTCGAGGTCTGCGTCGCCGATGCGGACGGCGGTCAAGTCCGGCGGCTCACGGACGGCGCTGGGTCCTCCTCGGTTGGCGGATGGGCACCCGACGGGACCATCCTGTTCACCTCCAGCCGCGAGGATCGTCCGTACAGCGTCTCCTCGTCGGGGGATCTCTTCGCCATGCGGGAGGACGGATCCGCCGTGCGCCAGCTCACCATGGGGCCCGATCTGGACACGGATCCCACGTGGTCTCCGGACTGGAGTGTCATCCTCTTCGCCTCCGACCGCGGGAACGAGGACGGCAGCACGGACCTGTGGGTGATGCGGCCCGACGGGACCGGAGTGAGTCGCCTCTGGGGGCGAACGGGGGAGGAGCAGGAACCCGCCTGGCACCGATGAAACGCGGTCGGGAACGTTCCACGCTGATCGCAGCCCACTGCCACCGGCAGGTGTACGTCGGCGTCACACGCTGCCCGTCTCCCCGGTCGCTCTCCTCGCGGCAGATGCATAGGGTGGCAACGAGGAGAGAGGGAAGGGAGGAACAGGTCGTGGGCTTTCGAGACGAGAACGGAGGCGGGACGGCGCCCGCCGCGGTGAGGCGACCGTTCGGCGTGGTCGTGGCGTCGGCGGTCGATGGATTCCGCACGCTCGCTCGCAAACATGCCGAGCTGGCCAGGCTCGAGGTGACCGAGGCCGCATCGATCCGCGTGCAGGGCGTGGGGATGATCGCTGCCGCGGCTGTTGTCGCGGTCTACGCGGTGGGTTTCGTTGCGGCCGCGGGAGCTGCCGGGCTTGCCGTGGTGCTCCCGACATGGGCGGCCATCCTGATCGTCGCCGTCCTGTTGGTCGTGGCTGCGGGGGTGCTCGTCGTCGTCGCACGTCGCGCCCTCCGAACGGCTCCGGCAGCGGGGGAGCGGACCCGGGACACCTTGAAGGAGGACGCTCGATGGGCGAAGCGACAGTTCGAAAGGTGACGGAGATCGATGAGACCCGGCGCCAACTCGAGGACGACCTGCGAGAGCTGGAGTCTCGCATCCCGGCCCCGTTCCGATCGGTGAAGAGCCTGGTCGGCGTGATCGTGGGAGGCACGGCGCTCACCGCGCTCGTCCTTCGGAGGTTCCGGTCCAAGCGCTCGGACGGTCACCCATCCGCGGAGGTGGTGGTCCGCATCGTTCGCGACGACGTGTGAGCGTGGTTCCGTCCTGCACTCCGACTGTGCTTGGTCGCTGGAGATGCCATGGAGCGTATGCTGCCTGGGCATCACGATCTCTCATTGACCGCGCGCTGCAGGAGGTTGAGTGACTCCACCCTCAGTGATCCCTGGATCGACGCTGGGTGTAGGGATCATCGGGGTCAGCCCTGTGCGGGGCTGGGCCGCCATCGCCCACATCCCGGCGCTGCGGGCGCTGCCGAACTACGAGATCCGGGCGCTGAGCGCGCACAGCGCGGGATCCGCGCGCGCAGCAGGCGAAGCGTTCGGGGTCAGCGCGGTGTTCTCGGACCACGAGCAGCTGGTGACGCAACCGGACATCGACGTGGTTGCCGTGACGGTCAGGGCCCCGCTCCATCGAGAGCTCGTCTCTGCCGCACTTGCCGCCGGCAAGGCCGTCTACTGCGAGTGGCCGCTCGGCCGCGACCTCGACGACGCGCGAGCGATGGCCGTGCTCGCCGCCGAGCAGGGTGCGCGCACGGTCGTCGGGTTGCAGGCCCGCCAGGCGCCGGCGATCGAGTTCGTCCAAGAGCTGCTCAGCGAGGGATACGTCGGCGAGGTCCTTTCCACGACCATGGTCGGGCTGTCGGTCCTGGGCGACGTCCTGGGCCAGCCCAACGCCTACATGCTCGACCGGACGAACGGGGCCAACGTGCTCACGATCGCCGTCGGCCACAGCCTGGACCTCCTCACCTATGTACTGGGCGAGTTCGCCGACCTGTCGGCGGTGTCGAATCTTCGAAGGCCGCTCATCACCATCGAAGAGACCGGGGAGCAGATCGTGAAGACGGCGCCCGACCAGATCGCGGTGATCGGCACCCTCACGTCCGGGGCGACCGCCAGCATCCACGTCCGTGAGGCCGTGGCCGGCGGTACCGGGTTCCTGTGGGAGATCAACGGCACCGACGGAACGCTCAGGATCACCGCCGACGCCGCACAGCCGCAGATCTTTCCCCTGACCGTCGCGGGAGCGCAGGGGCCGAACGAGCCCGCCGAGCTTGCTGTCCCGGCGGCGCTGATACAGAGATGGCCCGCGCTCACGAGCCTTGAAGGAGCGCCCGCCTACAACGTCGGGCGTGCCTACGCCGCGTTCGCGGCAGATATGGACAACGGGACTCACACCGTGCCGGACTTCGCCGACGCCGTCCGGCGCCACGAGGTGATCGCCGCCATCGAGAGGTCCGCGGCGTCAGGGGAACGCGTCAAGGCATAGGCAACGGCTCCGAGTGGCAGAGCCGCCACCAGAGCGGCTCGAGGGACGCGTGCGACACACGGTTCCGGTCGTCGTGGCTCACCCCTGAAGCCTCGAGGGTTCCGGTGCGGTCTTCCCTGTCAGACCCCCCGCGTACCATGAGGTTCGTTCCTCCCATCGCGCCGCGATCCGCGGTTCGGCCCCCCATGGAAGGGCGACGCATGTTCGACGAACTGGGTTACCCCCTGAACCCCTTCGACGAGGTCGTGCCGGGCCTCTTCCAGGCGAGCACGATGCTCGAGCCGGCGGAGCTCTTCGGTCGGTTCGATGCCGTCTTCGATCTCTGCGGCTGGGATCGCAGCGCCGCAGCGGCCGATCCTCGGTACGTGTTCCACCTCATCGATGACGTGCCCTGGATCGAGGATCCGGGAGCGATCCATCGCATGGCCTCGGATGCGGCCGCGCTGGTCGTGTCCGGCCGCTCGGTCGTCGTGAACTGTGCGGCGGGTCTGAACCGATCCGGGCTGCTGGTCGGACGCACGCTGATCGAGCTCGGTCATACGCCGGATGAGGCCGTGGAGCTGGTCCGCAGTGCCCGCGGCGTCCACGCCCTCTCGAACCTGGAGTTCGCGCGCTTCCTGCTGATCGAATGCACGCCGAGGGCGCTGGCCGCGCGGGAGGCGCGGCCGTGAGCGAACCGTCGCCGTCGCCGCAGGTACCGCTGTCGATCGAGCCGATCGTCGGATGGCGGGCGTGGCGCCTGCGAGCCGTGGACGGAGAGCTCCGGCTCGTCTCCCTGACGCGTGAAGATCGCTGGCCGGCCGGCGAGCCCATGCGAGCTCGCTGCTCCAGGCACACGGGAGCCGGGGTACCGGACATCCGGTGCACCTGCGGGATCTACGCCGCCAACTCGCCGGCCGATCTCGCGGGCACGAGGGTCTTCACCGGGGACCCCTGCGTCGTGGGCGCGATCGCGATGTGGGGAACCGTGGTCGAGCACGCGAGCGGCGCACGCTCGGAGATCGCGTACCCGGCCCGCCTCCGCCTGGTCTGCGCGGTGTGTCTGCAGCAAGGGCGGGGAGGGGTACGGCCTGCCGTGGTGGTCGAGTCGGGATCGGCCCTCCGAGCCCTGTGCCGGCGGCACTCGTTCGGGCGGTCCGGGCCGTCGCGTCCCGCCCGGCTGGTGCAGCAGGAGCTGCTGTCGACCTACGGGGTGGAGGTTGTGCCGCTCGAGCGGGTGGCTCGCCCCCTGCGGCGCCGAAGGATCCGGCGCCCCGTGGGTCCCGAGGACGTGCTGCGGGGAGCCGTTCGGGTGGTGTTCGCGACGATCGGGTTCCTGTTCCAGGCCTACATCGTCCTGGGGCTGCTGATCGGGGCCGTCACGATCGGGTTCGTGGTGGTCGGCAACGTCGTGCAGACGTTCGTGCACGCCGATCCGTCCTCTGTCCCGCTCGCCTCCACCGCTCCGACGCAGGCGACCGAGCAGAGCGGCGTCGGCCTACGGACGTCGCGTGAAGCACCTCCACCCAAGGCGTCCGTTGATCCCGTTCCTCTGTTCGCGGCCGTCTGCGGCGCTCCGGTTGGCGGATCGGTGCGGATCGTGCGGTGCGGCAGTGGCCCTGGGGACCTCCTGGGGCTCGCTCAGGGCGGCCCGCCCCGTGGCTCGATGTCCGACTGTGCGCCCGGTTGGGATGCCTACTCGCGCGGACTGCACTACTCGATCTGCTGGATCGCGCTCCCCGGTGGCGCAGACGTGCCCCGGCGCCCGACATCCGACTACCCCTTCGAGCGAACGAACGAGGTTGAACGCCATGGAGATCGGTGAAGTCCCGCGGCTCGTGTCACTGCCCGTCGCTAGGGTGCGAGCGTGCCGCAGTCGCTGCAGGGGATCTTCGTCGTTGCGATCGCGATGCTGCCCGGCGCCCTCTACACATGGGGCTTCGAGCGGATCGTCGGGAGCTGGGGTGCCGGCCTCTCGGATCGGCTCCTCCGCTTCATCGGCGTGTCTGCCGGCTTCCACGTCCTGTGGGCGCCGGCCGATCTCTGGATCTGGCGTGAGATCATCCGATCAGGTCGGCTCGAGGCGGGTGATGTTCCACTCTCGCTGTGGCTGTCCGCCGTCATCTATGTCGGAGCCCCATTCGCGGCGGGCACGATCGTCGGTCGGGCAACGAGGCGACGGAGACCCTGGGCGACCTGGTTCACCGGTCCGTCGCCCGCTCCACGGGCGTGGGATCAGCTCTTCTCGCCCGGTCCGGATGGCTGGATCCGATTACGGCTCCGAAGTGGCGCGTGGATCGGTGGCGTCTACTCGCGGCATCCATCTGGCGGCCTCGGCTCATACGCTGCCGGCTACCCGGACCCTCAGGACCTTCTCCTCGGGGACGCGGCAGAGGTCGATCCAGACTCAGGCGAGTTCCTTGTCGATGCCGATGGAAGTACCAGGATGATCGGCTCGGCTATCCTTATCAGGTGGGATCAGGTCGAGTATCTGGTTTTCACCGACACGTAGGGGATGAGCGACATGACGAAGTCCGGTACGGACCGTCGGGGCCGGCGGATCGAGACCAAGGGCGGCTACGAGCCAGGACCCAAGACGACCGCTGAACTGGGGCCACCCCCGAAGGGCCCGGCGCCCGGTGCGAAGCCGTCGAACAGTGGAGACGCAACGACACCCAAGTAGTTCGACGGCCTCGGTCTCCACTGACGCGGGAGGTTCACATGGAGCAGGAACCACCGACGCCACCCTCACCACCGGTCGCACAGACCGAGCCGAAGGCCCCGCCCTTCGAGCCCGACCCGCGTCTCGTGACCTACCTCGAGCGCGGTGCGAAGTCCGACGCGCCGGCGCGGTTCCGAGCCGAGATCGAGCGGGACGCCGACTAACCCCAGAAGATGGCGGTCGGATCCTCGTGGATCTCGCGGATCAGGACGTCGATCTCCGGTGTGGGATCCAGATCGTCGTACCGATGCCACCTATCGTTCCGATCGGACCACCACCGGCTCCAGCTCATGGTGTCGCCGTCGAACCGTAGTTGAGCGATCGGCATCGACGTCCACTCCGGGCCGACGTCCTCGCTCCACGGAGCGCGGCGCTCGACGACCGTGATGGCGTTGCCTCGCACGGTGAACTCGAGCTGGACCTCGTCGCGCACGTGATCCGGGGTATCCCCGGCGCAGAAGGCAGCGACCGCCGTCTCGGCGTGGCGACGGACCAGTTCGGGAAGCGCCATCCGCGGAGCTTCTCACGGTCCGTTCGACCAGACGTCCCGCCGCCTCATCGCGACCTCACAGCAAGGAAAGGATCTCCGGGGCGATGAAGACGCGGTTCCGATCTCGCCCCGTCGCCTCCCGCACGATGCCGGCATCCACCAGTTTCTGCACGTTGAGCGAGGCCGAGCGGTACGTCACGCCGAGCACCTCCCTCGCGTCGGTGATGCGGATGGCCGGCCGCTCGAACAGCGCGTCCACGAGCTTCAGCACCAACGCCGGCGAGCGCGAGACCTGCAGCCGGTCACGGTACGCCTGCCGCAGCTCGGTGAGGCGACGAGCCCGCGCGACCACGTCGCGGGACTCGCTCGCGACACCTCGCAGGAAGAAGCCGAGCCAACCCGCCCAGTCGCCGTGCGTGCTCACGGCCAGGAGCCGCTCGTAGTACTCGTCCCGGTTCGCCTCGAAGTAGGCGCTGAGGTACAGCAACGGTCGTGGAAGCACGGCCCACTCCTGCAACAGGAGGCTGACGAGCAGCCGTCCCACACGGCCGTTGCCGTCTAGGAATGGGTGGATCGTCTCGAACTGCTGATGGACGAGCCCGATCCGGATCAACGGCGGCAGCGCGGGCTCGGCGTGGAGGTAGCCCTCCAGGTCGTGGAGGCATGCCGTCATCTCCTCGACCGGCGGGGGCACGTATGCGGCGTCGGTCAGCAGACACCCAGGCGGCCCGATCCAGTTCTGTGAGCGCCGGAACTCGCCCGGAGTGGCGAGCTCGCCCCGGACCCCCGTCATGAGGATCCGATGCAGGTCCCGGATCAGCCGCAGGCTCAGCGGCAGGGCACGACCCGGGTCGGTCGACAGCTCGAGAGCTCGCACGTAGTTCAGGACCTCACGGGCATCGGGCGCGTCGGACGGTGCATCGGCCTCGAACAGCACCAGGTCGGTGAGCGACGCGAGCGTCCCCTCGATCCTGCTGGACAGCACGGCCTCGCGCCGCAGGAACGGACCGATCAGCAGGTGCATGTGGGGGAGCGAGGCTCCGGCCCCCGCCAGCTCGCCCACCGCACGATCGGCCTCCGACAGGAGCCGCACCAGCTCGTCGGTGAGGGCCAGCCGGGGAGGGAGGGACGGCGGAACGAACGCCCAGTAGTCCCCCGGCGCTCGGCGCACGAGGTCACGTCGCGACGGCTCGAAGTCTCCCGGTTCCAGCGCTCTCAACCTCTTGCAGGCATCAGGTGATGATATCTGACAAGGGAAAAGTATTATAAGGATGGTGGGAGAGGAGTGAGGTACCACTGGCTCGGGCGCTGCAGACGTCGGTTGACACAGGGCCTGTGGAACACGAGAATCGTGTCCATGAAGAACGTCACCGTGACCCTGGACGAGGAGACGGCCCTGTGGGCACGCCTCGAGGCCGCACGCCGCGACATCAGCGTCTCCAGCCTGATCCGCCAGCTCCTGACCGAGCATATGGGTGGCCAGGTGGCGTACGAGGGCGCCAGGGCCCGCTACCTCGCCCGCGGGGGTTCAGCACTGTCGGAGCAGCCAGGCCCGTACCCACGGCGGGAGGAGCTGCACGACCGTGCCGGTCTTCGTTGACACGAACGTCCTCGTCTACGCGCGGGACACGGCCGACCCCGCGAAGCATGCCCGGGCCTCCGAGTGGGTGGCGGATCTGTGGGAGCGCGCCGACGGCCGGCTCAGCGTGCAGGTGTTGCAGGAGTACTACGTCACCACGACGAGGAAGCTTCGCCCCGGGCTTGCGCCGGAGGAGGCGCGAGCAGACGTCCTGGATCTCGCGGCGTGGTCACCCGTCGTCACCGACATCCAGATGCTGGCCTCCGCCTGGACGATCGAGGAACGATTCGGCCTCTCGATCTGGGACGCGCTGATCGTGGCGGCGGCGCAGGTCGCCCGGTGCGACGTGTTGCTCACCGAGGACATGCAGCATGGGATGGACCTCGACGGCGTGCGCGTCACCGACCCGTTCCGCGTCGGGCCCGCCGAACTCGGCTGACCGTCAGCCGGAGCGCGCTGCGCGCAGCAGCGACGCGATCGCGTCGGCGTTCCCCTGTGCCTCGTCCACCGCGAGGTGGCGAGCCGGCTCCAGGCCGCGCAGCACCCGGTGGATGTGGCGGATCGCCGGCGCGAAGGACCGTTCACCGTTCGCCGCGGCCGGCTGCGTCGCTTCGCCTGAGTCCGTGACCACGGTGAAGGTGTCGCCAACCTCGGGATGGAACGGGTTCGTCATGCGGATCTCGCCAGCGGTGCCCAGCACGCGCGTGAACGTGTCCTCGCGGCTGAGGAACCCGCACGACAGCACCAGGCGCCGGTCGCCGGGGAAGGCGAGCGCGCCCCACAGCTCGGTGTCGACGCCAGCGGGAAGCCACACGGCGTCGGCGATCGCCCGGGCGGGGTCGGGCTCGTCGTCGAACAGCAGGCGCGCCAGGCGGATCGAGTAACAGCCCACGTCCTGGATCGAGCCGCCGGCGAGCTCGGCGAGCATGCGGATGTCCTCGGAGTCGTCCAGCAGGAAATGGAACCTCGAGGAGACCTCGCGGACCTCGCCGATGTCCCCGCGGACGATCGTCTCGCGTACACGGTCCATCTGTTCGTGGAAGGGGAAGACGAACGCCTCCCACAGCGGGCCGCTGGCGGTGCGGGCGGCCTGCAGCACCCGCGAGGTCTCCTCCGGCGTCGCGCACAGCGGCTTCTCGCAGAACACGGCCTTGCCGGCCTCGAGCGCGGCGATCGTCCACTCGGCGTGCATCCCGTTCGGCAGTGGGATGTAGACGGCCTCGATCGACCGATCGTCCAGCACCTGGTCGTAGCCCTGCACGCCTCGCTCGACGCCGTGCTCGGCGGCCCACGAGCCCGCGCGCGCCGGGTCCCGGCTCGCAACCATCAGCGCGACGCCGTCGCCGACCTCGCGCAGGGCCGGCAGGAACGCGCTCCCGGCGATCCCCGCCGTGCCGAGGATCCCCCAGCGGACCGGCTCGCTCACCGGAGCTCCTCCCGGATCGAGCGGATCGCGACCATCGTCTACACCGGCTCCGGTCCGGGGGCACGGACCTCGAGCCCCGCCTTCGCCGCCGCCTCTGCGAGCCGGGCGTCGTACGTTACCAACGCCGCCACATCGTCCGCGAGGCTGAGCGCGGTTGCCAGGTGGATCGCGTCAAGCGTCCGCAGGCCGGCCGACGAGAGACGCGCCGCACTGCGCGTGATCCCCGCGTCGATGGGCACGAGGGGGATCCGTTCGAGCACGGCCTCCGCTCGGGTGGGGCGGCCGCCCGAGCGTCGCACGGCGCGGACGACCTCGGTCCACGCGAGGGCGCTGGAGACGATCTCCGGCTCGGTCCGGACGGCCTCGACGAGCTCGGGGGTGCCGGGCTCGCCCGTGACCAACTTCACGATCGCGGACGAGTCGAGGTAGAGCACGGCCTAGAGG
>JALYMB010000090.1 GCA_030773935.1 Actinomycetota bacterium
GATCATGGACTCGTCGAGATCGGCCGTCCCGTCCATGATCACGCCGTCGGCGGGGACGCGCCCGCCGGATCGAACCAGCACGACGTCCCCGGGATGGAGCTCGTGCAGCGGCACGGTCCGAACGCCCTCGTCCATCACGAGCTCGGCCTCGTCGGGCAGGAGCTCCGCGAGCGCCTCGAGGGCACCGCTCGCCTGCCCGATCGCGCGCATCTCTTGCCAGTGACCGAGCAGCATGACCGCGATCAAGGCGGCGAGCTCCCACCAGAAGTCGAGGTCGACCACGCCGATCTCGGTCGCCCAGCTCGCCGCGAACGCGACCGAGATGGCGAGCCCGATCAGCAGCATCATGCCCGGCCGCCGTGACCGGATCTCGGAGATCGCGCCGGCGAGGAAGGGCCACCCGCCGTAGAGGAAGACGGCGGTGCCGAGGACTGCGGGGATCCACCGGCTCCCGGGGAAGGTCGGTGCCTCGTACCCCAGGAGGTCCTGGAACATCCTGCTGAAGAACACGACCGGCAAGCTGAGTGCGAGCGTCAGCCAGAAGCGCGAGCGGAACATCGCGGCGTGGTCGCCGTTGCCGCCGTGGCTCCCGTGATCGCCGTGGCCGGGCGGCCCTCCAAGATCGTGACCGTGATGGGCGTCCTGCCGAGGCTCCGTCCTCGTCTCCATCACCTCGCCCTCCCCGTCACGGCGACGTCCAGTCCGGCTGCCTGTCCGCGTACGCGAGGTCGTACTGGAACCGACCGCTCGCGGCGTCCCATCCGACGATCTTGTGGAATGTGAGCTCGCGGGGCAGGGCACAGGATGTGCCGAGGTGGCCGCGGAACTCGTCGCCGAAGACCTGGACCACGCTCTGGATGAGCAGGCTCTCGCCGGTCGGGAGCGCGCATTTCTGCCCGTCGGTCGATCCCCTGGCTCGCACCAGGATCAACTCGAGATCCTGATCTGATCCCCGGCCCGACTCGATCGAGTCCAGCACGCTCGTGACCTCGCCCGTGCCGAACTTGCAGGCGGGACACTGGGCGCATGACTCCACCCAGAGGAAGCGGGAGTACAGGTACGCCGCCCGCACCATGCAGGCGCTCTCATCGAACACCGCGAAGCCACCGGCTCCCAGGCCCGAGCCGACCTGCCGCATCGAGTCGAAGTCCAAGGGCGTGTCCAGTTGCTCGGGGATGATCACCGTGTTCGAGGCGCCCGGGAAGAGCGCCTTGACCGATCTCCCCTCGGGCGGCCCGCCGGCACGCTCCTCCACCAGCTCGCGCACGGTCGTGCCGAGCGGCAGCTCGAACAGCCCCTCCTGCCGGACGTCCCCGCAGACCGTGAACACCATCGTTCCCGGGGAGGTCTCCGTGCCGCTCGATCGGAGCCAGTCGGGGCCATCGGCAAGGATGTGCGGCACGTTCGCCAGCGTCTCCACGTTGTTGATGAGCGTGGGGTTGTCGTTCGGCGGTGCGGCGAACAGCCCGAGCATGAACGGCCGGGCGAGCCGCGGCAGAGGCAGCCGGCCCTCGACGACCTCTTCCAGACCCGTCTCCTCCCCGAAGAGATAGAGGTCAGGGCCTGGGACGAGCTCGAACGGGACCCCGCCGAGCGCGTCCGCGGCCTCCATCTCCTCGAGCGCGCGGCCGACCGCCTCGATCTCCTCGGTGAAGGTCTCCTTGACGCCGACGTAACAACGCTCGGCACCAACCGCGTAGCCGGCGATCGCCAGGCCCTCCAGGACCTGGAACGGGTTGGTGCGAAGCAGGAGACGATCCTTGAATGTGGCCGGCTCTCCCTCGGCACCGTTGCACACCGCGAACCTCGTTCCGGTGCCGGTGGTGCGGATCGATCGCCATTTCTCACCGGTGGGGAAGCCTGCGCCGCCCCGACCTCGGAGTCCGCTCTTGCGTACCTCCTCGATCACGGCGTCGGGCTCGGCGCGCAGGGCGATCTCCAGGCCGCGCCCGCCGCCCGCGGCCACGTACTCGTCGAACGATCGCGGCGCGATGTCCAGGAGCGCCATGCCGGAGACCCTATCCCGCTGGGGTCGGATCGGCCCGGCCGCGTCGGATCACCTGGCCGGGAACCGGTCGGTGGCGCGGACCAACTCCAGCGTGATGCCCGGATGGTCGTACGCGTGTCCTGCCTCGTCGATGACCATGAGGTGGCCGTCGCCCACGTCCAGCATCCCGTGCCCGTCCGGTTCGATCTCCGGATACAGCGCGCTCACGATCTCCTCGCCAACCCAGCTAGTCCGTCGCGGACTAGTCCTCCTCCACCACCGGGTCGAGGCGTCTCTTCTCCATGTACTCCTGCAGCTCCTCGTCGATCGCGGGATCGAGACCGGGGTCTTCGTAGGACTCCAGGAGTCTCTTCCACGCGGCGTTCGCGTTCTGCTCGAGGGTGGGCGAGCCCTGACCCTGCCACGCCGCGAAGTCCGGCGTTAGGAACAGCGGGCTCATGTACAACCATTCCTTGAAGTGCTCCATCGTGTGCTCGGAGGCCAGGAACAACCCGCCCGGACCCATCTCGGCGATGGCGTCGAACGCCAGCTCCTGCTCGCTGACGGCGATCCCCTCGCGCAGGCGCCGGAACATGTTCAGCAGCTCCAGATCCAATGCGAACTTCTCGAACGAAGCGGTGAGGCCGCCCTCCAGCCAGCCGGCGGCGTGCAGCACCAGGTCGGTGCCCGCCAGCATCGTGGCCCACAACATCTGCTGGGTCTCGGCGGCCGCCTGCCCGTCCACGCTGTTGGCGCTGGCCAGCCCGCCGCCTCCCCGGAACGGCAGGCCGTAGCGCCGGGCGAGCTGCGCACCCGCGAGGATCCCGAACGTCGACTCGGGTGTGCCGAACGCCGGCGATCCCGTCCGCATGTCGAGCGCCGTGAAGAACGAGCCGTACATGCAGGGCGCACCGGGCCGCACGGTCTGCGCGAGCGCGACACCACTCAGCGCCTCCGCCACCTGGATCGACAGCGCACCGGCCACGCTCACGGGAGAGGTTCCGCCGGCCAGGAGGAACGGCGTCACCACCACGCCCTGGTTGGCCTCGGCCCAGACCATCAGGGCGTCGGTCATGCGGAAGTCCCAGATCAGCGGACTGTTCGGGTTCACGATGCCGAGTAGGGCAGGCGTCTCGGCGATGGCCTCGTGGCCGCCGAAGACGATGGCGCCGAGCTCCAACGCGTCGCGCGCCTTCGGGCCGCTCGTGCCGTAGCACGTGTACGGCTTGTCCGACCATCGCAGTACCGAGTAGTCCATATCCATGTGGCGCGTCGTGACGTCCAGATCCTGGGCCTCCACCGCTCCCGACTGCACGAACGTCAGCAGGTCGGTCGCGTGCGTCATCTTCACGAGCGCGTCGTGGTCCTGCAGGCGGCCGCTCCGCCGGCCTTCATCCAGGTCGCTCGCGAACGGGGGCCCGCCCACGTTCATGCAGATCGGCGGTCCCTCCCCGATGACGACCGAGCGCGCTGGGTTCCTCGCCTGGATCGGAAAGGTGGTCGGCGCCTTCGCCACCTGCTCCATGATCCACTCCGGGTCGTAGCGAATGCGTTCGTCCTCAACCTGCTGTCCCGCCCCCGCGAGCAGCCCGCGGGCGCCCTCGTGCAGGACGTCGGTGCCGATCTCGGTCAGGATGCGCATCGCCTGGTCGTGGATCGTCTGCAGCTGCTCCTCGGTCAGGACCTTCGGCGCGTTCTCACGTTCGAACATCGGTGGACTCCTCCATCAGTGGGGTGAGCAGCTCGTCCAGGGGCTCGATGCCCAGATCGTGGATCTCCAGGGGCCGCTCCATCCACTGAGCGATCTCGCGCGCCTTGGCCTCGCGGCCGTCGTCGGGATGCTGCCGCACGAACAGGATCCGCGTGATGTTGTCGAAGTAGGTCTCCTTGAGCCACGGGAACCGATCCAGGCCGAGGCCGGCGATCACGGCGCGATCCCAGTTCGTGACGAGCCAGTCGGTGAGGAAGTAGATCCCGATGTCGTCGTTGAAGCGCGCGAACAGGTCGCCGGCATACCACTGGAAGCAGTGCACGCCCGCGGGACGGACGGCCGGGTAGCGGGCCAGGACCTGGTCCAGGCGACCTCCTGTGCCGCAGTCCCCGTACACCACGATCACGCGCTCGTAGCGCGGCGTGAGGACCTTCAGCTTCTCCTCCACGGCGGGGCCGATGTCGAGGGGCGTCATGTGGAGGACGCTGGAGATGCCGTGAACGTCGGCATCCCATCCGTGCTTCTTCACCAGGAAGGCGGTGTCCTGGGCCACCGCACCGCAGGCGATGAACGCCACCTTCGCGCCGGTCGAGGTCACGGGACCGACTCCAGCTCGGGGAAGCCGAGGTTCGCGATGAACATGTCGTTGAAGTCGGCGGCGCCCGACAGCTCGACGTACTCGATCACGCCCGGCAGCTCGGTGGCGATCTCACGTTCGCGGAAACTCATCAGGGCCATCTTCGCCCCTTCCGAGGCAGTGTTGCCGACGGCCTTGATCCGATCGACCGCCACGGGCGGCACCAGGCCCAGCACGCGGGCGCTCTCGGGGTTGATGTAGGTGCCGAAGGAGCCGGCCAGCAGCACCTCGTCCAGATCGGCGGCCGAGTACCCGATCTCCCGCATCGCGACCTCGATGCCGGTGGCGATCGCGCCCTTCGCGGATTGCAGCTCGCGCACGTCCAACTGGGTCAGGACGACGTCCTCGGTGAGGGCGAAGACGCGCAGGCCTTCGCGGCTGCGGACCCGAGCGGCAAG
Source organism: Actinomycetota bacterium (assembly GCA_030773935.1). Taxonomy (GTDB): domain Bacteria; phylum Actinomycetota; class UBA4738; order UBA4738; family HRBIN12; genus JALYMB01. Next base: position 4,734 of record JALYMB010000090.1, read on the forward strand.
GGGGTGGCCGTTCAGCTCATCGTCGGTCGCGAACAAGCCGCCGGCCTTGAGCAGCCCCGCAAGACGCAGCTGCGCCACCGTGTCGATCAGGCCTGAGCCACAGAGCCCCCGGGGGGTGACCTCCGCGCCCCCGATGACCTGGAGGTCGATCTCGCCGTTCGTGAGGGTCACGCCCTCGATCGCACCCTCCGTCGCACGCATGCCGCACAGGATCTGCCCGCCCTCGAACGCCGGGCCGGCGGGCGCCGCCGTCGCCACCACGCGGTCCTCGTTGCCGCAGACGATCTCCCCGTTCGTACCGACGTCGACGAGCAGGCGCTTCTGCGGTTCCCGCGCGAGCCCCGTCGCCACCACGTCGCCCACGATGTCGGCGCCGACGTACGCGCCGATCGACGGGAACAGGGCCACGCGGCCCTCGGGGTGGATCGCGAATCCGGTGTCGGCCGCGCGCAGGTCCTGCGGCTCCAGGAAGGTGGCGACGAACGGCGACAGGGCGATGGAGCGAGGATCGATGCCGAGCAGCAGATGCAGCATCGTGGCGTTGCCGACGACGACGGCCTCGTAGACGTGCTGGCGCGAGACGCCCGCCGCCGCGACGACCTCGTCCAGAAGGCCGTTCGCGGTCGCGATCACGGCGTCACGGAGTTCCTCGACCGCCTCGGGGCCCGTCATCGCGTGACCCATGCGCGCGATCACGTCGGCACCGAACGTGGCCTGCCGGTTGATCGTGGACGCCACGGCGGCCGCGGCACCGCTTCGCAGGTCCACGAGCGTGGCCACCACCGTGGTCGTGCCGACATCGATCGACACGCCGAACATCCGCTCCCGGGTGTCGCCGGCCTCGACGTCCACGAGGTGGTCGCCGACGACCGTCGCGGTGACGCCCGTCACGCCCTCCTCGAGCACGAGCGCCAGTCGCGGCAGGATCGCGGGCCCATGCGAGACCTCGAGGCCCTCGGCGGCGAGCGCGTCGTGCACGCGGCGGAGATGGCTGCGCGGGTCATCCATGCTCGGCTCGTCCAGCTCCAAGAGCAGCTTCTGCACGTTCGGCTCCAGGAGCACGAAACGACCCACCCCCATCGTCGCCGCCTTCGGCGTGCGCATCAAGCGAGGGACCTCGCAGACGGTGTCCTCGCTCACCCCGGCCTGGCAGGAGAGGCGCCACCCCTCGTCCAGCGTGGCGGACAGATGCCGGTAGTCGGCCAGGGTCCGCTCGGCGTGACCGGAGACGATCCGGACCCCGCACTTGCCGCACGTGCCGCGCCCGCCACACGTGGAGTCGATGGGCAGGCCGGCCCAGTGGGCCGCGTTGAACAGCGTGGTGCCGGCCGGCACGTGCACCGTCGTGTCGCTCGGCAGGTACGTGACCGCCAGCTTGCCCACGGCGGGCACCTACCCGCCGACCGGCGCCGCGGCGGCCTGCGC
>JALYMB010000091.1 GCA_030773935.1 Actinomycetota bacterium
CCCCATGGTCGCTGATCCGGCCGTCGTGCAGCGGGTTGTTGGCTTCGCTCGGATAGGCCTATCGCTCTAGAGCGAACGGACGTTCTCGTCTAGTCATCAAGGAAATCGACGCCGATGCCGATAGTCAAAACAGCCTAGACAACGATGCACGTCTCACCGGGAGAGCTGCGATCGGCACCGCCGCGACCGGATCGAAGAGCGACACGGCTGGGAGGTTGGAATGAGGGGCATCACACGCGTGGCGCTGCCGGCGCTGCTGGCGACGGCACTCACCATCATGGCGGCCGGACCTGCCTCGGCGGCCGTCCCCACGAACGACGACTTCGCGAACGCGACCGTGGTCCTCGGGCCATCGTTCACGGATGCCACCGTCAATACGACGGAGGCCACGACGCAGGCAACCGACCCGGCCGACTGTGCCGGCGCCGCTCACTCGGTCTGGTACGCGTACACGGCCGATGGTGCCGGGTCCGCGTCGTTCGACACGTTCGGCAGCGACTTCGACACAGCGCTCTCGGCCTACACCGGGACCGAGGGATCGCTGACGCTGATCGCGTGCAACGACGACTCGAACAACCTTCTCCAATCCCAGATCACCTTCGACGTCACGTCGGGCACGACCTACTACTTCATTGTCGTGGGCTGCTGCCAGACGGTGGACGGGTTCTCAGGCAATCTCGTCGTGAACGCCGACGTACCCGTACCCGAAACCCCGTTCACGTTCGACGTGTCGTTCTCTTCTGCGTCGATCGACATGAGGACGCACGAGACGACGATCGAGGGCACGGTCGTGTGCAGCGACCCAGGGGTCGTCGATGTCGCCGGAGAGCTGCGACAGAGGCTCGCCCGCGGCTCCATCTCCGTGGAGGTTGCGTGCTCGGCGGACGCGTCGACCTTCACGCCGGCGGTGAGCCCATCCGATGGATCGTTCATGCCCGGGAGAGCCACGATCGGCGATGTCCTCATCTCGGGGTGCGGAGCGACGGACTGCGACTCCGAGTCCCTCGAAGGTGTCGTGACGACCGTGAAGGTCCATCCCTAGACCGCGGCATCCAAGCTCGCGGAGCCTGCGGGACGCCGTCGGATCAAGGCGTGATCGGTCCCTCCGCCCAGCAGTCGTAGTTGAACGGGTAGTTGTTGCTGAACAGGGCGATGGCGTGGCCCTTCCCGCCGACTTCCATCGCGTGCGCGTCGACGGATTCCGCCTGAACCAGGTTCCCGTCGCCGTCCGTGCACCACACCTCGTAGTAGGTGTCGTGACGCGGTGTGGATGCGACCGCCATCGGCGTCGACGCCAACAGCGCCGCCCCGATGGCCAGGAGGATCGCGACCTTCCTCATCCGGAGCCCCCTTCCGTCTGTTGCTCCACGCCCCACGCTAGGAGGGAAGCTGCTGGGAGGAACCCCCCGCACGGGTACGTTTGATCGGTCGATCCCTCGGCAGACTGCCGGTCAAGCCCCAGCGCAGCAATCACGAGCATCGAGCGAACCCGCTAGACGATGGGCTGCATCGACGGGACGGGGATCCGCCCGATCACCGTCGTCCCGTGGCCGGGCTGCGACCGGATGTCGAGCGTGCCTCCGCCGGCCTCCAGGCGATCGGACATGCCCTGGAGGCCGGTGCCGTAGCCGGTCGAGCCCGGGTCGAATCCAGCACCGTCGTCCTCGACCTCGAACCGGAGGTGATCGTCGTCGGCGACGAGTCGGATCCATCCCCGCGAGGCGTGCGCGTACTTCGCCACGTTCTGCATCGCCTCGAGACAGCAGAAGTACACGGCCGCCTCGATGTCCTGGGGGTACCGACCGATCGACTCGGCCTGCAGTTCTACGGGTATCGCCGCCTTGCGACTCTGCGCCGCCAGGGCGTCGGGGAGTCCACGGTCGGCCAGCAGCGGCGGGTAGATCCCCCGCGCCAGGTCGCGGAGGTTCTCCAGCGCCTCCCCCGTCTCCTTCTGCAGCTCGCTGAGGATGCGGGCAACCGCATCGGGATCCTTGTGCGCCAGCCCTTCCGCGATCCGCTGCTTGACGGCCAGGGCCACCAACTGCTGCTGCGCCCCATCGTGCAGGTTCCGCTCCAGGCGCCTGCGCTCCTCGTCCTGGGCGGCGACCAGCCGCTGACGCGACGCGCGCAGGTCGTCGATCAGCGCCACGTTGCGGAGCACCAGGCCGGCCTGGGCCGCCAGGTCGGCGACCAACTTCTCCTCCGCGGGCGTGATCGGCTCGCTGGAAGGCTTCGTGACGGTCAGGGCAGCCAGCAGCTGTCCCTGGTGGCGCACCGGAACGGCCAGGGCGGCGCCTTCGAAGGCCGGAAGCGCATCCCCGGACACCGGCAGGGATCCGGACGGCCCCTCCCCGTCCGGCCACGAGGCCGCGCGGCGCAGCTCCGGCCCGGTGCGCAGCCAGACCTGCGCCCGGCTGGCTCCCGTGCCCTCGCCCATGATGCGGGCCATCCGTGGGAGCACGTCCTCGGCGGCGTACGTCTCGCCCATCCGCTCGGAGAACTCCGACAGCACCTCGTACGGGGTGGCGCGCTTGCCGTACACCAGCCGGTTCGCGAAGCGCTGCGCCCGCAGACGGATCGGCTGGAAGGCGACCGCCACGACCGCCGCGGCGACGGCCGACAGGACGACGCTCGGGCGATCGCCGCCGCCGCCTAGGAGCAGGATCGGGCCGACCACCAGCGCCATGTACACGGCCGTGATGAAGACAGCGATCACGCCGAACACCACGGTCCTCCTGATGACGAGGTCGATGTCGTACAGGCGGTACTTGAGGATCGCGATCGCGGAGGCCACCGGGATCAGCGGGAAGGTCAGCACCTGGAGCTGATCCCCGATGTGGAAGAGGGGACTGGCCAGGATCACGACGACGACCAGGACCGCGCCGGCGAACGCGAACCACTTGATCTGCTGCCGCTCGTCTCCTCTCGCCCGCCGCCACCGCACGATCAGCGAGGCGGCCGACACGAGCCCCAGCACGAACATGAGGAGGATGCCGAAGACCTGGATGCTGTACGCGACCTTGAAGCTCTGGGGTGCGGCGGCGGGGGCGTCGTCGCTGATCCTCGAGAGCAGCGGCCCCCGGATCGGCCACGCCGTGATCGCAACGGGCACGATCAGGGCGATCAGGTCGAACGCGGCGATCCACGCCACGGGCCGCCAGCGGCGCGACAGGAGCCGTCCGTCCGGGAACAGCAGGAGCACGAACGTGAACAGCAGCAGGATCCCCGGAGGCCAAACCCACGTCGCGACCCACGAGAAGAAGGACCCGAACGGGAGCGCTCCCGGTTCGCGGATCAGCGCGTAGTCGGACCAGCCCGTGGCCAGCGATGACAGCCCGAACGACAGCCCGACGGCGCAGAAGATCCACCCGATGGGGTTCTTGGGACGTCGCGACGCGATCAGGGCTCCGACCAGCGGGAAGGTCGCGAGTGTGAGCCCCCCGACCTGGCCGTAGAACCCCATCGGCGACCGTCCCAGCAGGCCGATCACGAGCGTAGCGACGATGAGCCCCACCGACACCAGGCAGAGCGACCACGCGACCGCCGAGGCGGTCCTTGCCTTCATCCGCCCTCCCTCAGGGCCCCATTCTGCACGCGAAGAGGCGGACGTGCGAGGGCCGGCCGGCCCGTGACCGTGGTGGGAGGGGCGGTCCCGTCGGCGGGTCCCGATGCGCATACGATGGGGGCCCGACGTCGGGACATCGCCCATGCCAGAGGCAGATCGGGAGATCCTCGGACGGGATCCTGAGCTTGCCGAGCTCCGGCGTTTCGTCGAGGTCGTGCCTGCCGGCCCGAGCGCCCTCATCCTGGAGGGCATCGCCGGGATCGGGAAGACCACCCTGTGGGAGGCCGGTGTGAACGCCGCCCGGGACCACGGTTGCCGGGTACTGTCGTCCCGAGCGGCGCAGTCCGAAGCCAAGCTCTCCTACACGGCTCTGGGCGATCTGTTGGAGGGCGTCCTGGATGACGCGCTCGAAGGGCTGCCCGAACCGCAGCGGCGGTCGCTCGAGATCGCGCTGCTCCGGGCACGGCCGGACAGCGCTCCCCCCGATCAGCGGGCGGTGTCGCTCGCCGTGGTCGGCGTGCTGCGCGCGATCGCCGGGGCCGGGCCCGTCGTGATCGCGATCGACGATGTCCAATGGCTGGACACCCCCTCAGCCCGCGTGCTCTCGTTCGCCCTCCGGCGGTTGGAGCACGAGGCGATCGGCGTCCTCGTCTCGCTCCGCGTGGGTCCCGGGATCGAGGCCGACCGGCTCGGTGTGGACCGGACCTGGCCGGCTCAGCAGGTCCGCAGGCTGTCCCTGGGCCCGTTGAGCGTGGAGGCGCTCGGACGATTGTTGCGGGACCGCACCGACGTGGATCTCAGCCGCCCGATGATCCGGCGGCTGCACGGCATCTCGAACGGCAACCCCTTCTTCGCGCTGGAGATGGCCGGAGCGCTCGCGAGGACCGGTACCCGGCCCGAGCCGGGCGAGGCGCTCCCGGTGCCGGAGAACCTCCAAGAGCTGCTGCGGGCTCGGCTCGCGGCGCTGCCGGGACCGGCTCGCGGGGCGCTGCTGGCCGTCGCCGCCGCATCCCGGCCGACCGAAGAGCTGGTCCTGGCGTCGGCGGACCGCCCCGAGCGAGCCCTGGCGGGGCTGCTCCACGCGCAGGAAACGGGCGTCATCGAGCATGCGGGGGATCAGATCCGCTTCTCCCACCCGCTCCTGGGCTCCACGGTCTACGCGGGTGCGTCGCCGAGGCAGAAGCGGAGCCTCCATCTCCGCCTCGCGGAGCTCGTGGCCGACCCCGAAGAGCGAGCCCGGCACCTGGCCCTGGGGTCGACCGGGCCCGATCCGGTCGTGGCCGAGGCGCTCGACGAGGCGGCGCGTCATGCGCGAGGCAGAGGCGCCCCGGACGCGGCGGCCGGCCTGGCGGAGCTGGCCCGCCAGCTCACCCCGTCCGGCAACGCCGATGCGCTCCGCCGGCGGAGCCTCGAGGCGGCCGAGTACCACTTCGACGCCGGCGACGCCGTGCGGGCGTTGGCGCTCCTGGAGGAGACCATCGCCTCCTCTCCCGCAGGTCCCGGACGAGCGGAGATCCTCTACCACCTGTCGTCGATGAGCTGGATGAACCTGGAGGAGGGCGTGCGGGCATCGCTCGAGCGGGCGTTGCCCGAAGCGGGCGATGACCTCGACCTCCTCGCCGGCATCCATGTGAACCTGGCCTGGGTCGACATGTACCAAGGTGACCTCGCCGCAGCTCTGGAGCACGCGACGACGTCCGCCGAGTACGCCAACCGGATCACCGATCCGGGCGTCCGAAGCGACGCGATCTCCACCCTCGGTATGGTCGAGTTCTTGTTGGGCCGGCCCGCCCAAGACCTCATGACCGAAGCGGTGAAGCTCCAGGACATCGACATGACGACCAAGGGATCGTGGACCGAGACGTCCGTCTACACCACGCCGCGATCGATCCTCGGACTCCAGATGATGTGGGCGGGCGAGCTGGATGCCGCGAGGACCCTGTTCCAACACGAGCTGGCCGAATACGAACGGCTCGCGATGTACACCGTCCGCCAGGAGGTCCTGTGCTACCTGGCCGAGCTTGAGCGCCGGGCCGGCAGGTGGCAGATCGCTGCCGACTACGCCGCCGAGGCCATGGAGACCGTCGTCGAGTCCGGCCGCACGGCGACCCAGAGTCACGTGGTGCTGTTCAATCTGGCCGGCGCCGCCGCTCACCTGGGAGAGGTGGACATCGCCCGGAGCCAAGCCACCGAAGGAGTCAGGCTGGCACTCGCGAACGACGACTCGTTCAACGCCAGTTGGAACAGGGCCGTGTTGGGCTTCCTCGAGCTCTCACTGTCGAACCACGCGCAGGCGCACGCCCACCTTCGACCGGTCGTGGAATATCTCGATCGGATGGGCTCGGCCGAGCCGGGCATCATCCCTTGCGTCCCCGACGACATCGAAGCCCTGGTCTCATTGGGGCGACTCGACGAGGCGGAGGCGCTGCTCGATCGATTGGCGGAGCAGGGAAGGGCGCTCGACCGTCCGTGGGCTCTCGCAACAGCCGCTCGATGCCGGGGACTTCTCGAGGCGGCGCGCGGGGAGCTCGGCAACGCCCAGGCGGCACTCGAACGAGCGATCGACGAGCACCGGCGCGTCCCTCAGCCGTTCGAGCTGGCCCGGTCGCTGCTGGTCGCCGGGCAGATCCAGAGGAGGGCCAAACAGAAGCGACCCGCCCGGTCCTCGCTGGAGCAGGCCCGCGCCATCTTCGCCGAGCTGGGTGCCCCGCTGTGGACAGGGCGCACGGACGGAGAGCTCGCCAGGATCGGGGGCCGTCCGCCCGCTCCCTTCGAGCTCACGGCCACGGAGGAACAGATCGCACGTCTGGCCGCCGAGGGGCGCACCAACCGCGAGATCGCCGATGTCCTGTTCGTGAGCGCGAGCACCGTGCAGTCGGCCCTGAAACGTGTCTACCTCAAGCTCGGCGTCCGCTCCCGAACCGAGCTGGCCCGCAGGTTCGGCGCCTGACGGCGGCCCCGGCGTCGGCGTCAATCGCACCTGTTCGGGGGGTTCCTCGGCCGGTCCGCCCACCTACGTTGGGAGCGCGGCGTGCGCCGCTCAACATACAGCGAGGCGGGAGTCTCATCGGGCGACTCAGGACGAGTGCTTCAAGCCCTTCTGACAGAACCTGACCGAGGGGTCGGGTCGGGCGGCCCCTCGGT
>JALYMB010000092.1 GCA_030773935.1 Actinomycetota bacterium
ACACGGCGGTCAGCACGTATGCCCAGAACAGCCGCTCCTTCGAGCGTCCGATCGCGTTCGGATCGAGCGCCCGGTTCACGTGCCCGAACGAGAAGAACAGCAGTGCCAGGCAGGAGGTGAGGAAGCCGGCCGCGTGCGGGTCGCGGAACGCGAACCAGAGCAGGACGAAGATCGCCGCCGTCACGCCGAGGGCCAGGAGGAGCGGCTGAAGCACGTCCCACAGCGCGATGTCGTCGGTCGTGTTGTGCGCAACCAGGAGGGCGATGGGGAAGATCGTGAACAGGAAGGGATGCAGCACGGGCCTGGGGCGGCGGCGACGAACGGACTCCGCGGGCGGCGGCGCGGTTGCCGTGGCGACACGGCTCATCGGGCCCTCAGCAGGTAGAGCACGCGCCCCGAGCTCGGGAGCGGCTCGCGGGCCTCGATCTCGAACACCTCCAGCATCGCCTCCTCGAAGCCCTCGACCGTGTAGCCGGCGAAGACGTCCTCGCGCGTGGCGAGCAACGTCCGCACCTTGTCGTCGTCCTTCGGCACGAACTCGACGACGGCGCTCCGGGCCAGCCGGGCGAACGTGGCGGCCACCATCGGCAGCGGGAGGTTGTTCCCGATCGCGAGGTGGTGGATCAGCGCGAGTGCCAGCGCGAGGTCGGCCGGTCCTCGGTCGGCGAGCGACAGGCGCTCCCGATGGTCCCACCCGAGCCCCGGGCTCGGGTTCGTGAGGTCCATCACGAGCGGCAGCAGGTGCTCGTCGTCTTCCCGCCGCGCCGCCCGGTAGTTCGCGTCGACGGCGGCGGCGTCGAGGTCGAAGGCCAGGGTGTGGATCCCGCGCGTGGACGCCATGCGGCTGAAGCGACCGACGTTCGCGCCGAGGTCCCAGACGGAGGCGGGCGACGTCCGCTCGATCCACCCGGCCACTACCTCCTCCTTGCTGCGGCGCGCGTCCTCGGGGTAGTGCGTCCCCTCCGACTCGTAGTCGGCCCAGACCCCGACGGCCTCGGGCTCCCCGAGCCCCTCGACGCCCTTGCGCAGGCTGTCGAGCAGCCCGCGGAAGGCCTGCGCCCCGAACCCCCGCCGGCCGCCCTCTCCTGCCGGCGCCTCACCCGCCCCCGGCGCCCCGCCTGCGCCGGCATGCCGCCGCTGGCTCCTCGCGTGCAGGAACAGGTGCAGCTGCAGCGGTGGTCGCGCCCGGGCGCGGCGTGGAAGGAGCGAGGCCACCAGGTCCAGGGGCAGGCCGTCCAGGTGCTCTCGCAGCAGGAGCCCGAGCCGCACGTCGCGGTAGGACATCAGCGCGAGCGGCGCGAGGAAGTGCTGGCAGAACTGCCGGTACGCCACCCACGGCCGGCCCTCCACGAGGTGTTCGAACGAGAGCGTGTCGATCAGGATCGGGCGCCCGCGGTGGAACTGCACGTTGTACGCGCTGGCGTCGCGGAGCGACATCCCGTGATCCATCGCCGTCGATTGCACGCGCAGCGTGAGGAGCGCCGCGTCGCGCAGCTGGGAGAAGCTCCACTCGTACGGATAGGAGACGAACGGCACGAGCTCGGGACGCAGCACGCGGGCGGCCCCCCGTTCAGCGGCCAGCGCCGCGTCCTCGTCGTGCGGGATCAGGAGTCCGGCGTCGTGAAGGGCCGCTCGCAGGCCCGAGGACTCGAACCGCCCGAAGTCCTCGGCGGCCGACGGGTCGACGTGGCGGTACAGGACGCCGTCGCGGCGGAAGACGTAGCCGCGCGGGTCGCGGAACGAACCGGGGACCGCGTCGTTGGCGTCGGACACCGGCGGAACCCCGGTGTCAGGAGGCGTGCTCGTCGGGTGACGAGCCGCGACGCGTGACGAACCCGACGATCCGCCGCCAGAACATCTTGACCGCGAGGGCCACGGCGAGGATCCCTCCGATCACCGCCTGGAACACGAAGCTCCCCGTGCCGGGGTCGACGTAGGCGTTCGCGACCGGCAGGCTCACGAAGCAGAAGGCCAGGCAGAGCAGCACCAGCACGTAGATCCTCGAGCCCGTTCGCATCGGTGCGCCCCCGTTTCCCTCGTCCCCGTGCCTCATCGGCGTCGATCCGCGCTGGACTGTAGCCGAATGGAGCATCTTCGCCGCGGGAACGCCATATCCGCAAGGCACGCGTTCGCGGGTCCTCACGTACACTGAGCCCCGTGACTCCCCGGCATCTCCTCCGCGTGGTGGCGCTCGCCCTGGTGGCCGCATTCGTGCTCGCGGCCTGCGGCAACGCCGGCGGGAGCGGTCTGCATCCGGCCGCCGCGACGGTCGACGGACAGAAGATCACCGACGACCAGGTGGCCCGCAACGTGAAGATTTTCACCTTCCTCGCCGGCCTGAACCAGCAGCCGTGCGGCACCCAAGCCGAGGGCGAGTCGGAGCAGGCCGCGTGCGCGCGGTTCGCGATCGGAAGCCTGATCGAGGAGCACTTCGTGACCGCGTACGCGACCCAGCACGATCTCACGGTCACCCAGGCCGACAAGGATGCGATCGTGACCCAGCTGGAACAGTCGCTGGGCAGCGCGCAGGCCGTGGACGACCAGCTGAAGAGCGCCGGGATCGGGCGCCCGGAGCTGGACGAGCTGGCGGGACGGATCCTGCTCTTCCAGAAGGTGCAGCAGGCGATCGGCGCCGATCAGGCTGACGAGGCCGCCCTCCGCGCCCAGTACGAGAAGAACATCCTGTCGTTCACCACGATCGACACCGAGCACATCGTGCTGAAGACCCAGGCCGAGGCGCAGGACGCGTACGACAAGGTCACGGCGCCCGGTGCCACCGAGCAGGACTTCCTCGACCTGGCGAAGAAGATCTCGATCGATCCCAGCGCGAAGGACAACTCCGGTGCGATCGGGCCGTCCACCTCGCCGCCGCTCGACGCCGCGTACGCCGCAGCCGCCGTGGCCCTGAAGCCCGGCGAGATCTCCCGGCCGGTGCAGTCACAGTTCGGCTGGCACGTGATCCGCCTGGTGAGCACGAAGGTCCAGTCGTTCGCGGACGCGAAGGCCACCCTCGCGCAGCAGCAGGGGACGCAGGCCTTCGACACATGGCTCACCGATGCGGTGGTGGCCGCCCAGGTTGACGTGAATCCCAAGTACGGGCGGTTCGACGCCCAGACCGGCACCGTGACCGCCATCACGACCACCGCCACCGGGTCCCCCTCGGGGAGCCAGACGCCGGCCGGCGCCACGGCCGCACCCTCGTCGTGAGCGGCGACGAAGCCTCCCCGACCTTCCCCAACGATCCCACCTCCTCCTCGCAGCGGGGACAGCGGCTGCTGGAACTGGTCCGTGTCATGGCCCGGCTGCGCGGACCGGGCGGATGCCCGTGGGACGCCGAGCAGACCCACGCATCGCTCGCTCGTCACCTGCTGGAGGAGACCCACGAGCTGCTGGCAGCCATCGACATGGGCGATCGCGACGCGATCCGCGACGAGCTCGGCGACGTCCTGCTGCAGGTGGTGTTCCACGCGCAGATCGCCGCCGACGACGGTGCCTGGGACGTGGACGACGTGGCACAGGGGCTGATCGACAAGCTCGTTCGGCGACATCCTCACGTCTTCGGAGAGGTCGAGGTGAGCGGCGCCGAGGAGGTCCTGGTGAACTGGGAGCAGATCAAGGCGACCGAGCATGGGCGCGAGACAGGCGATCTGGAGGACGACATCCCGGTGTCCCTGCCCGCGCTCGCACGCGCCTCGAAGGTGCAGCGGCGCGCGGCCGGGTTCGGCTTCGATTGGCGCACGCGCGAGGCCGCGATGGCCAAGCTGCGCGAGGAGCTTGCAGAGCTGGAGGCGGCCGCCACGCCCGAGGACGCCGAGGCGGAGCTCGGGGACGTGCTGTTCGCCGCGGCCGCGGTCGCCCGGCGGTTGGGCGTCGATCCGGAGAGCGCGCTGCGCCGCACGACCACGCGGTTCGCACACCGGTACGAGACGATGCGGACGCGGGCAGCCGCGGACGGTGCCGACCTCGCGTCGATGGACGACGGCGAGCTCCTCGCCTACTTCCGGGCGTCCCGCGACCCGTAAGCGGACCCGGGCGAACGCCGAGGGCGATCGCACCGAGCCTCCCCGGCGGCGGCCCTCGGTCGGCTACCATCGAGCACCCATGTCCCTGATCGACTCCGTCCACGCCCGCCAGATCCTCGATTCGCGCGGCGATCCCACCGTGGAGGTCGACGTCTGGCTCGACGACGGCGCCTTCGGCCGCGCGGCGGTCCCCAGCGGCGCCTCCACCGGTGCGCACGAGGCGGTGGAGCTGCGCGACGGCGACGACGCCGTGTACGGCGGACGGGGCGTGCTGACCGCCGTCGGCAACGTGCGTGACACGATCGGGCCGGCCGTGCGAGGGATGGACGCCCTCGACCAACGGGCGGTGGACGGCGCCATGCTGGACCTGGACGGGACCCCGGATCGGTCGGCGATGGGTGCCAACGCCCTGTTGGGTGTGTCGCTCGCGGTCGCGCGCGCAGGCGCCGACGCCGCGGGGCTGCCCCTGTACCGCTATCTGGGGGGACCGGCCGCCCGCACGCTGCCCACCCCCATGTTGAACGTGATCAACGGCGGCGCTCACGCGCAGAACCAGCTGGAGCTCCAGGAGTTCATGTTGATGCCGGTGGGCGCGGCCTCGTTCTCGGAGGCGCTGCGCTGGGGTTCGGAGTGCTTCCACGCGCTTCGGTCGATCCTGCGGGACCGCGGGCTCGCGACGGGCGTCGGCGACGAGGGCGGCTTCGCACCCGAGATCGCCACGGGCGCCGAGGCGCTGGAGCTGCTGATGCGCGCGATCGAGGCCGCGGGGCTGGAGCCCGGCGCGGAGATGGCGCTGGCCATGGATCCGGCCGCCTCCGAGATCTACCGCGACGGGATGTACCACCTGGAGGGAGAGGAACGCTCCACCGACGACATGGTGGCGTTCTGGGCCGATCTGCTCGAACGTTTCCCGATCGTTTCCCTGGAAGACCCGCTGGCCGAGGACGATTGGAAGGGTTGGTCCCACCTCACCGCCGAGCTGAGCGACCGGGCACAGCTGGTTGGCGACGACATCTTCGTGACGAACCAGGAGCGCCTCGAGCGGGGGCTGCGCGAGGGGGTGGGCAACGCGATCCTGGTCAAGGTGAACCAGATCGGCACCCTCAGCGAGACCCTGGACGTGATGTCGCTGGCGGCCCGCAACCGGTACGGCGTGGTCGTGAGCCACCGCAGCGGCGAGACCGAGGACACCACGATCGCCGACCTCGCGGTGGCCACCGACGCCGGGCAGATCAAGACGGGTGCGCCGAGCCGTGGCGAGCGCACCGCGAAGTAC